>NZ_JBHTRF010000001.1:0-7228 GCF_042796115.1 Kitasatospora sp. NPDC056446
GCCGGGCGAGAAGCGGGCCGCCAAGCTGGTCTGCGACCTCGCCCACCAGCTCCTGGCCCTGGACGAGCGGATCAAGGACAACGACCGCGAGATCCGTGAGACCTTCCGCACCGACGACCGCGCCGAGATCATCGAGTCCATGCCCGGCATGGGCCCGATCCTGGGCGCCGAGTTCGTCGCCATCGTCGGCGACCTGTCCGGCTACCGCGATGCCGGCCGCCTGGCCTCCCACGCCGGCCTCGCCCCGGTCCCGCGCGACTCCGGCCGTCGCACCGGCAACTACCACCGGCCCCAGCGCTACAACCGGCGGCTGCGCTGGCTGTTCTACATGTCCGCGCAGACCGCGATGATGCGGCCCGGCCCGTCGAGGGACTACTACCTCAAGAAGCGCGGCGAGGGGCTGTTGCACGTCCAGGCCCTGCTCGCGCTCGCCCGTCGACGGGTCGACGTGCTCTGGGCGATGCTGCGTGACAAGAGGCTCTTCACCTCCGCCCCGCCGGACACGCAGACGGCTTGACACGATCATTGAGATTCTCCTGGTGTTCGGTGGCTGGGCGCGCTCTGCCGGACGGGGTGCCGGCTCCGGTGCGGCCTGTGGGGGCGGCCGGTTCGGTGCCCATCCTCACGGCGCGACGGGACGGCCGACCACGACGTTGACCCGACGTTGACCGGACATTTCCGCCGGGTGGCCGGGCGGGTGGCCGGGCAGGTGTCCGGGCAGGCGCGGCGGGGTGATCGCCGGCCGGCCCGGGGTGGCGCGGGGCGGCGGGTCCGCCGTCAGCTCGCGGGCCGGGCCGCCCGGGCCAGGGTGGTGTCCAGCCAGTCGAAGGACGTCTGGTGGAAGCGGGACATGGCGCCCATGTGACAGTGCTCGCCCGCGCCCTCGGCCTCGGTCAGCGTGACGAGCGTGTGCGGGCAGGTCAGCGCGGCCGCGACCTGCTGGGGCTGGCCGCGGAAGAACTGGTCGTTCTCGGCGTCCAGGATGAGTGTGGGGCACTCGATGAGCGGGGCGACGCCGTCGAGGGTGTAGTCGGCGGTACGGCGGATGTAGTCCGCCACCGAGGTGGCGCCGAACGTCCACACGCCGTTGCGCAGGGCCCAGCGCAGCTGGGTGCTCTCGGGCATGATCAGGCCCATGACGGATTCGACGAGGTCGTCCCGGCCGGTCTCGACCCACTCGCGCAGGAACGGCGGCAGAAAGCGGGTGTTGGTCTCCCCGAAGCTGTAGAGGCCGTCGTCCAGCACCAGGGCGGCCAGCCGGTGTTCGTAGGCGGCCGCGCGGGCGGTCAGGTAGCCGCCGAGGCTGTAGCCGAACAGGACCAGCCCGTCGGCGGCGACCTCGGGGCGGGTCAGCGCGTAGTCGACCACCGGGGTCACCACCGCCTCCCAGTCCGGGCGGAAGACCAGCCCCTGCTCGCGCAGCGCCGCGCCCTGTCCCGGGCCGTCGTACGCGAGGACGTTGTAGCCGCGGCGCAGTGCGGCCGCGGCGACGGCGAAGTAGGCCTCCTCCAGCGTGGAGTCGAAGCCGCTGGTGAACAGGACCGTGGGGCGCGGGGCGCCGGAGTCGTCGACGAGGAACAGGTAGCCGGGCAGGACGGTGTCCTCGTAGGGGATGCGCACCGCCTCGACGGGGGTGTCCATCAGGGCCGCCGCGGCGGCGAAGGTCTCCCGGGAGCGTGCGGACAGGCTCTTGGCCTCGGGGTCGTTCGCGGGGTCGTCGCGGCGGTAGAACTCGGCGGTGCGGTAGTAGTTCGACGCGCGGAGCAGGGCCTCGCGGGCGCTGACCCGGTGCCCGGCCGCCAGGGCCTCGTCGCCGATGCCGTGGACGCGCTCGGCGGTGGCCTTCCACGCGTTCAGCCAGGCCTCCTCGTCGCCTTCGCCGATGGTGTGGGCGGTGGCCACGACCTCGCCCAGGTCGGCGCCGCCGTAGTTGGCGAATCCGGCGGCCCGGAGCGTCTCGAAGGAGAAGGACTCGTCCTCGAAGAGGAATCGCATGGGGAACTCCCGGGATTGTCGAGACTGGATGTCGAGACGGAACGGTTCCGTCTCGTCTACGACGGTAGCCCTCGCCTAGTCGAGACGCAAGCGTTCCGCCTGGTGTAGGTTCGGGGAATGTCCAGCACCCCCGCGCCCCGGCCCGCGTCCGCGCCTGCACCGGCCCCCGAGTCCGCGCCTGCGCCCGCATCGGCATCCGCGTCCGCGTCCACGTCCGGCGAAGCCTCCGCCCGCCCCGCGCGCCGCACGCCCGGCGGGCCGGTCCTCCAGGACGCCGTGACCGAGGCGATCGCGGCCGCCTTCTTCGAGGAACTGGCGGCGGTCGGCTACGCCCGGCTCTCCCTGGAGACGGTCGCCAAGCGGGCCGGGGCGGGCAAGGCCGCCATCTACCGCCGCTGGCCCGCCAAGCTCGACATGACCGTCGCCCTGATCCGCGCCGTGGCCGTGGACGCCTCCGAGATCAAGGACACCGGCACCCTGCGCGGCGACGTCCTCGCCTTCCTCACCGAGATCGACGGGGCGCTGCGCCACCGGCTCCCGTCGAGGATCATCCCCGACCTGCTCGCCGAAGCCGGCCGCAACCCCGAACTGGCCCAGGTGCTGCTGACCGCCGTCCGCGACACCCGTCGCAGCAAGGCCACCCGCCTGCTGGAGCAGGCCGTCGACCGCGGCGAACTCCCCGCCGACGTCGACCGCGAACTCGCACTCGACTTCCTCGTCGGCCCGCTGTACTGGCGCCTCGCGGTCGTGCACACCCCGACCGCCCCCGACTACCTCGACCGTCTCACCGACAAGCTCCTCGCCGCCTTCGCCGCCTGACGTTCACGACGGCGTCCGCCGAGGCCGCCCCCAGCCGGCCGGGCGGCCCCACCCGCGCCGCACCCCCGCCCCGGCCGCGCCGTGCCGCGCCCTGGGACCGAGCGGGCACCCCGCGAACCTCCGCAGCGGCGGCGCCTGACACCCCGTCAGCACGCGCAGCGCCACGGGCAGGCCCCCACGACGCCCCGACGAGCCGATCGGCCGGCGCCCAAGCACCAGGGCCGGCCGGAGCGGCCCCACCGGCGCGGACGCCCACGCGTTCGACGGCCCGCCAGAGCATGAGACCGGCGACCCCCGGCCCCGGTAGCCCCCGGCCCCGGCGCCCCCTGGCGACCCGGGGACGCCCCGCCCGTGAAGCGCGACCGCCCTCAGGCGGCGGTCACCCCGACGTCCGCACGGTTTCGACGGTGCACACCAGGGGTTCCAGCCGGGGGTCCTCGGCGGCCTCCCACCGGGGCCTCCTTCTTCGGACCGTCCCCACAATTCGTGCACGCGACGATACATGTTCACGGCTTTAGTGCGCGTTGGACTTATCCCGCGTCTGCAATTATTGTTCTGTGACGTAAGCGCTCGACACAAGCACTTGGAAGGTAGCTCCCCATGCCTCTCGCGCTCCTGGCCCTCGCCATCGGGGCCTTCGGGATCGGCACCACCGAATTCGTGATCATGGGCGTCCTGCCCCAGGTCGCGGGCGACTTCGGGGTGACCATCCCGACCGCCGGCTGGCTGGTCTCCGGCTACGCCCTGGGCGTGGTGTTCGGCGCGCCGCTCCTGACCGTCCTCGGCACCCGGGTGTCCCGCAGGAAGATGCTGATGTTCCTGATGGCGCTGTTCGTCATCGGCAACGCGCTGTCCGCCTTCGCGCCGAGCTTCGGCGTCATGCTCATCGGCCGGATCGTGGCCTCCCTCGCGCACGGCGCGTTCTTCGGCATCGGCTCCGTGGTCGCTGCCGACCTCGTCGCTCCGGAGAAGAAGGCCTCGGCCATCTCCCTGATGTTCATGGGCCTGACCGTGGCCAACATCGTCGGCGTCCCCGGCGGCACGTACATCGGCCAGGCCGCCGGCTGGCGCGTCACCTTCGTCATCGTCGCCGCGCTCGGCGTCATCGGCTTCCTCGGCGTCGCCAAGCTGGTACCCGAGACGGGCCGGCCCCAAGCGGTGACCGTGGGCGCCGAGTTCGCCGCGTTCCGCAACGTGCAGGTGTGGCTGGCGATGGCCATGACCGTCCTCGGCTACGGCGGGGTCTTCGCGGCGATCACCTACATCACCCCGATGATGACCGAGGTGACCGGCTACACCGAGGGCGCGGTGACCTGGCTGCTCGTCCTCTTCGGCGTCGGCATGTTCCTGGGCAACCTCATCGGCGGCAGGTTCGCCGACCGCCGGCTCATGCCGATGCTGCTCACCGCCCTCGCGGGCCTCACCGTCGCACTGCTGCTGTTCACCGCGACCGCCCACGACAAGGCCCTGGCCGCGATCACCCTCTCCCTGATCGGCGCCCTCGGCTTCGCGACCGTCCCGCCGCTGCAGAAGTGGGTGCTCGACCAGGCCCCGGCCGCTCCCACCCTGGCCTCCGCCGCCAACATCGGCGCCTTCAACCTCGGCAACGCCCTCGCGGCCTGGCTCGGCGGTGTCGTGATCGCCGGTGGCCTCGGCTACACCTCCCCCAGCTGGGTCGGCGCCATCCTCTCCGGCACCGCCCTGCTGCTCGCCCTGCTCGCCGCCCACCTCCACCGCCGCAACCGCGGCCACAGCCACGCCCGCACCGCCGAGCACGTGGTCGCAGGGTCAGCGGTCGCAGGGCCCGTCGGGCGCCCGAGCGCACCGGAGGGCGTCCTGCACTGACCCGGGCACGCCCCCGCAGCCCGGGCCCTCCCACCCGACCCCCACCCCACAACCCGTCCGACCCCCACCCCGTACCGCCCGAAAGGCCACACGCACCATGGCACCGTCCGTCATCCCCACCGTCACCCTCAACAACGGCGTCGAGATCCCCCAGCTCGGCTTCGGCGTCTTCCAGGTCCCCGACGACGAGACCACCGCCGCCGTCACCGCCGCCCTGGAGGCCGGCTACCGCAGCATCGACACCGCCGCGATCTACGGCAACGAGGCCGGCGTCGGCCGCGCCCTCGCCGCCTCCGGGATCGCCCGCGAGGAACTGTTCGTCACCACCAAGCTGTGGAACGCCGACCAGGGCTACGACGCCACCCTGCGCGCCTTCGACACCAGCCTCGCCAAGCTCGGCCTCGACTACCTCGACCTCTACCTCATCCACTGGCCCGCCCCCGCCAACGACCGCTACCCCGACTCCTGGAAGGCCATCGAGCACCTCGCCTCGGAAGGCCGCATCCGCGCCGCCGGCGTCTCCAACTTCCAGCCCGCCCACCTCCGGCGCCTGATGGACAACAGCCTGCTCGTACCGGCCGTGAACCAGATCGAACTCCACCCCGGCCTCCAGCAGGCCGAACCGCGCGCCTTCCACGCCGAGCACGGCATCGCCACCGAGGCATGGAGCCCGCTCGCCCAGGGCGCCGTCCTGGACGACCCCGCCATCACCGCCATCGCCGAACGCACCGGCAAGTCCCCCGCCCAGATCGTCCTGCGCTGGCACCTCCAGCTCGGCAACATCGTCATCCCCAAGTCCGTCACCCCCGCCCGCATCCGCCAGAACCTCGACGTCCTCGACTTCGCCCTCACCCCCGAGGACATGGCCGCCATCGCCACCACCGACCGCGACCTGCGCACCGGCCCCCACCCGGACCAGTTCAACTGACCTCTCCGGCCCGACAGTTCGGACGGGGCGGCGTCCCACGCCGTCCCGTCCCGCCGCATCCCGCCCCATCCCGGAAATCGAACAGCAAAGGCAGCACCATGTCCCTCAAGGACATCCTTCCCGGCCGACTCGGCTTCGGCACCGCCCCGCTCGGCAACATGTTCCGCGCGATCCCCGACGAGGAGGTCACCGCCACCGTCGAGGCCGCGTGGGACCAGGGCGTCCGCTACTACGACACCGCCCCGTTCTACGGCGCCGGCCTCGCGGAGTCCCGCCTGGGCGACGTCCTGTCCACCAAGCCCCGCGACGCCTACGTCCTGTCGACCAAGGTCGGCCGGGTCGTCCTCGACGAGCCGGAGGAGGGCGCCCGCGACCTCGGCGAGAAGGGCGGCCTGTTCGAGCACGGCAACCCCAACAAGATGCTCCACGTGTGGACCGCCGACGCCACCGAGCGCTCCATCGAGGACAGCCTCAGGCGCCTGGGCACCGACCGGCTCGACATCGTCTGGGTCCACGACATCGCCCAGGACTTCCACGGCGACCAGTGGCTGCGGAAGTTCGAGGAGGCCCGCACCGGCGCCTTCCGGGTGCTGTCCCGGCTGCGCGACGAGGGCGTCATCAAGGCCTGGGGCCTCGGCGTCAACCGTACCGAGCCCATCGAGCTGACCCTCGCCCTCGACGAGCCGCAGCCGGACGGATTCCTCCTCGCCGGCCGCTACACCCTCCTCGACCACGAGCACGCCCTCCAGCGGCTGCTGCCCATGGCCCTGGAACAGGACGTCGACATGGTCGTCGGCGGCCCCTACAGCTCCGGCGTCCTCGCCGGCGGTGCCCACTTCGAGTACCAGCAGGCACCGCCGGAGATCGTCGAGAAGGTCTCCCGCCTCAAGGCCCTGGCCGGGAGGCACGGCGTCTCCATCAAGGCCGCCGCCCTCCAGTTCTCCCTCGCCCACCCGGTCGCCGCCGCCGCCGTTCCCGGCGCGACCCGGCCCAGCCGCATCGCCGAGGACACCGCCGCCCTCGACGAGACCGTCCCGGCCGCGTTCTGGCACGAGCTGCGCGGCGCCGGCCTGGTCAGCCCGGCCGCCCCGCTGCCCGACGGCGCCTGACCCGCGCGCCCCTCAGCCGCCACCACCCCCACAGCACCAGGATCCAAGCTCCAGGAGAAACACCATGGCTTCCACCTCCGTCAGCCGCACCGTGCCCGCCTCCCCCGACAGGGTCTGGAACCTCATCGGCGGCTTCGACGCCCTGCCCGACTGGCTCCCCTGCATCCCCGCGAGCACCCCGCTCGAAGGCGGCCGGGTCCGCCGGCTGACGAACCCGGACGGCGAGGTCATCATCGAGCGCCTCCTCGACTTCAACGAGGCCGAGCGCCACTACAGTTACGCCATCCTCCAGGCCCCGTTCCCGGTCGAGGGCTACGTCTCCACCCTCCGCGTCCACGCCGTCCCCGGCCGCGACGACATCGCCGAGGTCCAGTGGTCCGGGCGCTTCGCCCCCGACAACGCCACCGACGACGAGGTCGTCGCCCTCTTCACCGGCATCTACCGCGACGGCCTCGACGCACTCCACCAGGCCCTCAGCGCCTGACACCGGGGGGGGGGGGGGGGGGGGGGGGCGGCCCGCCGCCCGGCCCGG
>NZ_JBHTRF010000001.1:7238-72075 GCF_042796115.1 Kitasatospora sp. NPDC056446
CCGACGACGAGGTGGTCGCCATCTTCCCGGGCATATACCGCGAGGGCCTCGCCGCACGCCCCCCGGCCCTCCGCGCCTGACCCCGGCCCCCCCCCCCCCCCCCGCGACACCCCACCGCGCAGCCCGGGTAAGCCCCCCGCCTACCCGGGCCGCGGCGCGCCCGGGGCCGCCCGGCCGTCACCGTCACCACCGCGACCACGACCGCGACCGCGACCGCGACCACCGACGTGGAGGACAGCCCGTACGAGCCTGCCCGCCACCGGCCCTGGGCTGGGACGTTCTCCCAGGTCGGGGTGGCGGCCACGGCGGCGAGGAGGCGGGGGCGGCGGTCATCCAATGGATCATCAGACGGTAGGGTCTGCGCCGGTGGTGGGCGTCGTCTCGCCATCATGGCCGGATTTGGTTGACTCAACGGTGGGGTGTACTACATGACGATCGGTTCGAGGGTCGCGCGGGTTGCCGCGGTTCTGGCTCTTTCGGTGACTACGGTGATCGGCCTCGGCGGGACCGCGCAGGCGGACCACATGGCTCCCACGCTGCGGTACGGGTCCTCCGGCTTCGGGGTCGAGTGCGTTCAGGTCATGCTCAATCGGGTCGGACTCGGACACACCATCGCCGTCGACGGCAAGTTCGGGAAGGACACCAAGGGAATGGTGGAGGACTTCCAGCGGGCGCGTGGCCACCTGGACATCGACGGCGTGGTCGGCAGGGAGACCGGGGGCGCCCTGTGGGAGCTGACCTACCAGGGCTGGTTCACCAACTGCTACGACTTCATCCCGACCCCGTAGCGGCCGCTCCCCCGCTCCTCGCGCCCTTGACGGGGTGTCATCTGCTGACGGTCAGGGTGGCCGCCGGACCGCTGATCCTCGTCCAGGTCGTGGTGTCGTCGACGGGTGCCTGGTAGATGGCGCTGTGGTCGGGGGCCAGGCGGTAGATGTGGGCGGCGGTGACGGCGAATTCGGCGCCCGCCTCGCTGACCGGGTCCCAGAACTGGGGGGTGCGGGCGTAGCGCAGGAAGACGCCGTGGTCGGGGCTGGTGGCGAACAGGTCGGTCGGCCCGGTGTAGAGGTCCTCGGCCCGGCCGCCGATGAGGGTCCAGTCGCTGCCGGTGCCGTCCCACTGGAACACCCGGCCGCGGTCGGGTGAGAGTCCGTACAGGTGGGTGTCGCTGACGGCGAAGGTCGCGGCCTCGCCGCCCACCAGGGCCCAGCTGTCCTTGGCGGGGTCGTAGCGGAAGACACGGCCGTCGCGCGGGTCGGTCGCGAACAGGCCGGCGCCGCCGCCGTACAGGCGTCCGGCCGGGCCGCCGATCTTCGTCCAGCTCGTTCCGGTGCCGTTCCAGCGGTAGACGCCGGTGCGGTCCTGGGCGAGCCGGTAGAGGCGGTCGCCGCTGATGGCGAAGTCGGCGCCGGGTTCGCTGACGGGTGTCCAGGTGCCGGGGGTGCCGGTGTAGCCGAGCAGCCGCTTGTCGTCGGCGTCGACGGCGAACACACCGGCGCCTCCCGCGAGGATCCTCTCGGTCGGGCCTCCGATGGGCGTCCAGGCCGTGCCCCGGCCCTGCCACTGGTAGAGGGCGCGGTGGTCCGGGGCGATGGAGTACAGCGTGCCGGGAGCGGAGGCGACGACCGCGGGTTGTCCCGGCAGCCGGGGAGCCGTGCCGGGCGGAACGCCCTGGGTGTCACTCCTCGGGGTGCTCGACGCCTCGGGGGCCGGCGTCGAGCCGACCGGGGCCGTCGCTGTCCCGGGGGCAGGCGCCGCCCCCGAGCCAGGCGCCGCCCCGGCCGAGGGCGAGGCCGTGGCCTTCGGTGCCCCGGAGGCGGTTGCGTCCGCCGGGGCCGCCGCCGCCGACGGGATGCCCGTCTCCGGGCGGACCGTGTCCGCCGGGGCACCGGCCCCGGACGGGGACGGATCGTGGGCCGCGGCGGCCGCCGGTGCGCGGGAGGGATCCGCCGGGTACGGCACCGGGCCGCCGGGTGCCGGAGCGCTGAGATGCATGCCGATCAGCACGCCGGCCAGCACCAGGCCGACGGCCGCGAACAGAGCAGTGCCGGCCCGGCGACGGGCGCCCGGAGCACGGTGGGGGCCTCCGGCGAACGGGGTGGTACGTACCCGGAAGAACGGGGCGACGAGGCTGGACACACTGGTCAGACGGTTGTCCGGCGCCTCGACGACCTCGCCGCGGACAATCCGGGGCACGGATGGAGCCGGCACGGCACCGGCCGCCAGGAGCACCTCCCGGCGCCGGTCGGCCAGGGCCTCCCGTACCTCCACGAGGTCGGCGTCCAGGCGCCGCAGTACCGGCAGATGCGCCCGCACCCCGTCCACGACCGCCGGTTCGGACCCCGGCTCCCGTCCGTCCGCCCACTCGCGCGGACACTCCTGGTCCACCAGGACCCCGACGGCCTCCTGCTCCCGCTCCGCCATCCGCCGCGCCTCACGCGCGCTCTCCCGGATGCGCCGCACCTCGGCCAGGCAGCGCGTCGCCTCCCGCAGCCGGGCCCGCCGCAGTCGCGCCGTGTCCCCGTCGACCGGCCGCCGTGAAGCGGCACCCGCCCCGCCCTCGGCACCCGCCCCGCCCTCGGCACCGGCCTCGTCCTCGACACCGGCGCCCAGCTCACCCCTCAGCTCGGCCACGACCGCCACCAGCACGCGGACCAGTTCCTCCGCCTCGGCCACGCTCGCCTCGGCCTGCCGCTGCGCCTGCCGGGCCCCGTCCAGCGCCTGCCGCGCGGCCGACCGACCGGCCGCCGGCGGCCGGAGCCCCCGCGCCGCCCGGGTGGCTTGTTCGTACAGGTGGGCGGCACGTGCCAGCAGCACCGCCCGGGCCTGCGGGTCCGCGGCGCGGTCGTGGACCAGCCGCTGGAGCAGGTGCCACGGGATGTCCTTCTCCCCGGAGCGGTACTCGCTCCAACTGGTCTTGCCGGCCTGGTACCGCTGGGCGAGCTCGCGCACAGTGGCCCCGGACGTCACCTCCCGTACGAACCGGGCCAGGGCGTCCGCCTGCTCGGTCTCCCCTTTGAACCGCCCCTGCGGGCGTCCGGCACGACCCACCCCGTGCTCCCCTCGCGCGTCTGCGGCCGAACCGGACTGCCCGCCACTCACCAAGCCGGACCGGCTCTTGTAGACGGACAATCAAACATGCGGCGCCGCGCAGTCTCCACAGGTTCTTCGGACAACTCCGCATGAGGACGAAACAGTGCGCCTCGACGACTGCGCCGGACCGCAACAGTCGCCACTGGCGGGCCGGATGGCCTGGATCGGCGATGCGGACGCGGCCGGCTCGGGCCAACACGCCCGATCACGCACCGCAACTCCCGGCAACTGACTGTGCCCATAGGATGGCCGGGGACCGGTGCCCCGACCGGGGGCGCCGGCTGCTGCGGGTGACAGCCATCACGGGCACGCGGTGGACCTTGACGCGACGTCACTGAACCGAGGAGTTGTCAGAGCATGTCGAAGATCACGACGTCAGGGACCTGGACGGCCGTCACCCCGGCTCCGCCGAACGTCTCGGGGCTGAACACCGGCCACGTCTCCTGGGGCACCCCGGCCGGGGGAGGGAAGAGCGGCTACTCGTTCACCGGCGGCACGGTCGAGGCGAAGGCCGACGGTTCGGAGGTGACGCTGGGCACCTTCACCCACCAAAACTTCCCGATCTTCGGCGGTGGCGTCGACCGGTTCGATGTCGATCTCGTGGTGCGCATCCGGTTCGAGGAAGACGACAAGGACCGCGACTTCAGCTTCAGGTTCCACCACTTCGAGACCCCCAACACCGGCCCCAACCCGGACGACGAGGTCGACCTGCCCACGCGGGTCTCCCCGGAGAGCGTCACGATCGACGGCGAGGAGTACGCCGCCGTGATCACCGGCTTCAAGCGCGACGGCGAGATCGTCAACAAGTTCTTCAGCCCCGAGAACGGCTCCAACAGCGCGGACATCGTCGCCTCGCTCTCGCGCGTCGGCGTCCCGGACGTGGTGATCACCGGCATCCACTACAAGGGCGGGGTCAAGTACACCCAGGCCGACGAGTACGTCGAGATCGTCAACCGCGGCACGGCGCACGCGGACATCTCCGGCTGGCACCTCTACGCCGACGACCCCGGCCAGAACTTCACCTTCCCGCCCGGCACCACGCTCAAGGCCGGCCAGCGGATCCGCATCTACACCAACGAGGTCCACGCCGAGTGGGGCGGGTACTCCTACAACAGCGGACGTGCCATCTGGAACGACAAGGGCGACACCGCGCACCTCTCCGACAGCCAGGGCGAACTCGTCTCCGACTACAGCTACGGCACCGAGGCCGAGACGTACTGAACGACCGCCCCGGACCGAGCAGGGCCGGGACGACGTCCACCCGGTCCTCGCCCGGCCTCCGCCCGGTGCAGGCCTCCGGTTCCGGAGGAAGCTCCCTTCACGATCGCGCGAATGCCGGTGAGGTCGATCCACACCCGCTGCCAAGCGCTCACGCTTCTCGCAACCAGCCGTGAGTTGTCAGCCTTCTTGGCGCCCGTCGCCGCCGCACAGCCGGAGCAGGGCCGCGCGGCTCTCGTCGTCCGCGGCGCGGTAGACCAGAAGCCTCAGCTCCGGGTCCTCCAGCGGGAGCAGGACCTCGAAATCGACGGCGATCGTCCCGACGGCTGGGTGCCGCAGCAGCTTGCGGCCGCGGCCGTTGACGCGGACCTCCCGCTCGGCCCAGAGCCGAGCGAAGTCCTCGTCCTGCGCGGTGAATTCGGCGATCAGCCCGGCCAGTGCCCGGTCCTCCGGGTGGGCGGCCCAGGCCGCGCGCAGGTGGGCGACGCCGTCCCGCAGCACCCGCTCGCGGTCGGCGTAGAAGCCGCGCATCGGCGGGTACAGCAGGCAGAGCCACATCGCGTTCCGCCGCTCCGGCGGAACGGCGTCGAACTCCGGTAGCAGCCGGGCCATTTCCGGGTTCCAGGCCAGCAGGTCGTAGCGGTGGTCCAGCAGCGCGGCGGGCAGTGGGGAGAGTTCGTCGACCAGGTGGGCCAGCGCCGGCGCCGGACCGGTGGCTGCCCCACCGCGGGTGCCGCCGGGGCGGCGCCGTCGGGCCAGGTCGAAGAGGTAGTCGCGTTCGCCGGGTGCCAGCTGCAGGGCCCGGGCCAGCGCCGCGAGCACCTCCGCGGAGGGCCGAAGCCCCCGGCCCTGCTCCAGCCGGACCACGTAGTCGGTGCTGACCCCGGCCAGCTCGGCGACCTCCTCGCGGCGCAGTCCGGGCGTCCGCCGGGCCCGCCGGTGCGCGGGCAGGCCAAGCCGGTCCGGGTCCAGCCGTTCGCGCCTGCCGCGCAGGAAGGCGGCCAGTTCCTCGGTGGTGTCCACGGTTCGTGTCGTCATGACCGCTCCAACCGCCAGGGTAGGACCGGCCTTCCCAGGAAAGCTCCTCCCTTATCCGGGGCCCGCCGCCGCCGCAGACTCGGTCCCGGCAACGGAACACGAGCACACGCGAGCACAGGAGAACCTGATGGCACTGGCCCTCGACGACTACCGGCTGCTGGGCCGCTCGGGACTGCGGGTCTCACCGCTGGCCCTGGGCACCGCGACCTTCGGCACCGAATGGGGGTGGGGCGCCGAGCGGGCCGAGGCCCGCAAGCTGTTCGACCACTACGTCGGGCTCGGCGGCAACCTCCTCGACACCGCCGACACCTACACCGACGGCAGCTCCGAGCGCCTGCTGGGCGAGTTCGCCCACGAGGAGCGCGAACGCCTGGTGCTGGCGACCAAGTATTCGACCCTGCGCCGCCCCGGCGACCCGAACTCCGGGGGCGGGCACCGCAAGGCACTGTTCGGCTCGGTGGAGGGCAGCCTGCGGCGGCTCGGCACCGACTACCTCGACCTGCTGTACCTGCACGTCTGGGACTTCCGGACCTCGGTGGAGGAGGTGCTGCGCGGCCTGGACGACCTGGTCCGGCAGGGCAAGGTGCTGTACGTGGCGATCTCCAACACCCCGGCCTGGCAGGTGTCCCGGATGCAGGCGATCGCGGACCTGCGCGGCTGGTCGCCGCTGGTCGCGCTGCAGCTCGAGTACAGCCTGATCGAACGCACCGCGGAGCGCGACCTGATCCCGATGGCCCGGGAACTGGGCCTGGGCGTGGTCCCGTACTCGCCGCTCGGCGGCGGGGTGCTCAGCGGCAAGTACGGCCGGGACGACGTGGGCGCAACGGGCGCCGGCCCCGACGGGAGCACCCGCCGGAGCCACAACCTCGCCCTGGGCACCCTCACCGAACGCAGCCTCGGCGTGGCCGGGGTGGTCCGGGAGGTGGCCGGCGAGCTGGGGTACACCCCGGCCCAGGTGGCGCTGGCCTGGACGCTGCGGAAGCCGGGCGTGACGAGCACGCTCCTCGGCGCCCGCACCCTTGCCCAGTTGGAGGACAACCTGGGCGCCCTGGCGGTCGAGCTGACGGACGCCCAGCTGGCCCGGCTCGACGCGGCGGGCGCGATCGCCCTCGGCCAGCCGCACGAGCTGCTGGCGAGCGAGCCCATCCGCCGGGTGACCACGGGCGACCTGCGGATCGAGAGCCGCCGCTGACCCGGCCGCCGGCGGCGGGAGCCGGAGTCCGGAGCCGGAGTCCGCAGCCGCGGTCGGCTCACCGTCCGGGCGAGCGCAGAGATTCGAGGCCACGCCACCATGAACACACCACGGCTCGCCGCCCCACTCGCGGCCGTCGTCATCTGCTGCCTGCTGCTCGCCTCCTGCTCCACGGGCGGCGGGACCGCCACCGGCACGCCGCCCGGCACGGCGGCCGCCACGCCCAACGCCACACCCGAGACCACACCCGGGGCCGCCGCCGACGCCCCCGCCGTCATCTCCCTGCCGCTGGACCCGTACTTCCTCCCGCCCGCTGAGGAGGCCCGGCTGCACACGGCCCTGGACCGGCTGGTCGCCGACTGCCTGCGAACCGCCGGCCTCCAGGCACCCGCCAAGACCAGCCCGCAGCCTCCCGTACTCGGCCGGTACGAACGACGCTACGGCCTGACCAGTACCGCCACCGCCCGCACCACCGGCTACCACCTCCCCGACCACCCGCTCCCGGCCCAAATCCCGCTCACCCCGGCGCAGTTGAACGCGCTCACCCGCCCACAGGGCTGCCAGGAGTCCGCCGCGCAGCGGATCACCGGCACCACCGGCTACCCGGGAGACGCCTACCTGGTCCGCTCGACCGACCAGGAGTCCTTCGACCAGTCGGCGAAGGCGCCGGAGGTCGTGGCCGTCATCGCCGCGTGGTCACGCTGCATGAAGCGGGCCGGCTACGACTACACGACACCACCGCAGACCGGCAGTTGGCCGTCCGGGCAGGCCACCGGCGAGGAACGGACGACCGCCCTCACCGATGTCGCCTGCAAACAGGAGACCGGGCTCGTCCGGATCTGGAACGACGCCGAGGCCGCCGTCCAGCGCACCCTGATCCGGCAGAACGCCACCGCGTTCGACGCCGTCCTGGCCGAACGCCACCGCATGCTCGACGAAGCGGACACCGTCCTCACCCAGCCCGCCCCCGGCCCGTGACACCACCGCCCGGTGCGGTGCCGGACCGGCAACGGACCGGGCCTGCCCGCGAATCCGACTGTGCTGCCGGGGACGACCAGTCGGCGGGCAACCCGGCCGTCCGGTGCGGTTCCTCGGCGGACGTCAGCTGTCCGCGTTCACCGGATGCGGGATGCCCTGTCCGGCGCCCTCCGGGGGAGCTACTTCGGCGCGGGCAGGACGGCCTCCGCCCCGTCCGCCGCCGCCCCGTCCGCCGCCTCCGTGCCCGCCGCCGGGCCTCCGCGCAGCCCGGGCGCCAGCAGCAGGGTCGCGGCCAGCGAGGCCGCCGCGGTCGCGGCCATGCCGGTGGCGGGCGAGGTCAGTTCGGCCACCGAGCCGGCCACCGCCGCGCCGACGCCCTGCATGGTGAGCATCCCGGAGCTGTGCAGGCCCAGTGCCTGCCCGCTCAGCTCGTCCGGTGTCAGCGCCATCAGCCGGTCCTGGAGCAGCAGCCCCGCGCCGTACCCGAAGGTGGCCGCCGTGACCAGGAGCAGGGCGACGGGCAGGGCCGGGTCGAACAGGAAGAGCAGGTACGGGGCGGCGAGCAGGACGCACAGCGGGACGGCGGACCGGTTCCGCCACCGGGCGGGCAGGAAGCGGCCCACGACGGCGTCGCCGGCCAGCATTCCGGCGGCCCCGAAGGCGAACAGCAGGCTCGCACCGCCGGGCGAGTAGGGGACGTACAGCGACTCCGCCCCGACGATCAGGCCGTTCGGCACCCACAGCGCCAGGTAGGCGTACCGGCGCGGCACGGAGGACCACAGCCGTGCGTTGGTGCGCCAGGTCTGCGCGACCGACGGCCTGCCCGTGCCCCGAGGGGGCCGGCGCGTCAGCCCGCACCGCGCCACGACGGCGGCCAGCAGGTACAGGCCGGCGGCGAGCAGCAGTGTGCCGCGTGCCGAGACGACGGCCACCAGGGCGCCGCCGGCCGCGAAGCCGCAGATCTGGACGGCCCCGGCCGACATGTTGAGGACGGACCGGCCGAGCAGGTAGCCGTCCCGGGTCAGCACCTCGTCGAGCAGCCCGTACCGCACTCCGCCGCCGACCGACCCGACGACGCCGAGGCCCAGCAGCACCGTGAACACCGCCCACACCGGCAGCCCGGGGAGCGCCTGTAGCGCCGTGCCCGCGCCGAACGCCAGGCTCAGGCCGGTCAGGGCGGCGCGGGGCGGCAGCCGGTCGGCCCCGGAGAGCACGGTGGCCGCCCCGACCACCTGGGCCAGTGCGGGGCCGAACATCGCCAGGGAGGACAGCAGCGCCGAGTCCGTCTGCTGGAACACCAGGATGCCGAGGGCCGGCCCGCTCACCGTCTGGGCGGCGGTCTGCCCGGCCGAGGCGAGGAAGAGCGGGGTGAACTCCCGGGTGCGGAAGAGGTCCCGATACGTACGCATGGCGGGGAGTCTCTCCGCCGCGGCCGACGGGTCGTTAGAGTTTCGCGGGGAGGCGAAACCATGGGCTGGTGGCAGGTCGACGCGGACACCCTCGCCGGGGGCCGGTTCGTCGTCTCCCCGCTGGCCGAGGTGCTCGCCGGTCTGAAGACCCTGCACCGCGGCGGCGCGGGCCACGTCGGCGAGCGCCGGTGGCTGGACGCCCACCTCGCCGGCTACCGGGACCGTCTCGCCGGGGACCGGGTCACGGCCGCCCTGGTCGGGGCCGCGCTGGGGCACCGCTGGAACGCGACCTTCCTGACGCCCACCCCCCTGGGCGGCGACGGTCCGACCTTCGCCGAGGAGGTGGAGCAGGTGCGCCGCACCCCGCCCGCCGTCGTCCGCGCGGACCTCGCGGAGTCCCTGGGCGGCCTGCCGCCCGGCCTTGCGCCGGACCTGCTGCCGGACCTGCTGCGGCGCGACGACCTGGCGCAGCGGGCCGCCGAGCTGCTGGAGTGGGTGTGGACGGAGACCGTCCGGCCCACCTGGCCGCGGCGTCGGCGGATCATCGAGGCCGACATCGTCGCGCGGACCGCCGGCCTCGGCCTGCGCGGCTGGGCCGCCACGCTCGACGGGATGCGGCCCGGGATGCGCTGGCTCGGGGAGCACCGGCTCCGGATCACCGGCTGCGACAGCCCGCCTCTCGAACTCTCCGGCGCCGAGCTGATGTTCGTCCCCGTCACCCCGGACCAGAGCTGGGTCTGCTGGGACGTCCCGGCGGTCGACGGCCGGCGCACGCTTCCCGCCCGGCGGTACGCGGTCGTCTACCCGTGTTCGGGCGTTCTGGTCGACGAGGAGCGCCGCCCGGTGCCCGAGGCCCTGGCGGCGCTGCTCGGCCCCGCCCGCGCCGACCTCCTCGGCCTGCTCGACGCCCCGAAGACCACCACCCAGCTGGTGGCCCTCACCGGCCGGCCGCTGGGCGCGGTGGGCCGGCACCTGCGGATCCTGCGCGAGGCCCGCCTGATCCGGCGCCGGCGGGCGGGCCGCACCGTCCTCTACTACCGGACCACGGCGGGGCAGATCCTCGTCGACGCGCAGCTGTCCGAGCCCGGGGCGCACTGATCCGGGCGCGCCCCGCTACGGGCATGACCAGCTACGGGCATGCCCGGCTGCGCGGTTGCCGGACACATCGCCGACGCGGTCACCCGGATCGGCGGGTTCCCCCTCGGCTGCGCCCGATCATGAGAACCGGACCGCCCGTTCGCGTCGTCCTCGCCGGTGTCGGCGGCCCGGCAGACCGTTCGGGCCGTAGGGGGGAGGGCGACCGGTGCGAGCGCGCGACCGGGGCCCTGGCCGACGCGGTTCCGGGTGAGCGTCGGGCCCGGGTGGACCGAGTCCCCCTGCCTCCGCCCGTGAAAGGAACCGATTCCTCATGGACTCAGCCAGCCGCCCGCACCGCGCCCGCACCGCCGCAGCCGTTGTCGGCAGCGTGGTCGCCCTGCTCGCCGCGCTACCCGCCCCCGCGGCCCACGCGTCCGGCACCTTTGTCACCACGTTCGTGAACGTCAACAGCGGCAAGTGCCTGGAGATCGCCGACCTGAGCACCGATGACGGCGCGGCCGCCCAGCAGTGGGACTGCGACGGCGGCGACAACCAGCTGTGGGACGTCGTGTACTACCCCGGCGGCCAGTACACCATCGTCAACCGCCACTCCGGCAAGTGCCTGGAGATCGCCGACTTCGACCGCGAGGACGGCGGGGTCGCCCGCCAGTGGACGTGCACGTGGAGCATCAACCAGCACTGGTACCCCTCGGCCTTCCTCGATGAGATCAGCGCGGGCAACCTGGTCAACGCGTACTCCGGCAGGCTGCTGGAGATCGCGGACTGGAGCACCGAGAACGGCGCGCCCGCCCAGCAGTGGGGCGAAGGTTCGGCGCCGGTGGAGCAGGCGCCTCACAAGCTCGACGCGAACAAGCGCTGGATCTCCAACGTCCGGCCGCTCTGACCGGCCCGAATGCGTCGTCCCGTCGAGCGGCCGACCGCCCGATGGGACGGCGCATTTCGCGAAGATCGCGCATCCTGAGAATTCATCTACGGGCTTGTCTCGCACCTATCTGGATATCACGCGTCCGGCTACCATCGGATTCGCGACAATCCGTTCTGGACGCCGATCGTGGGGGATGCGCGCATGCCAAATTCGTCCGGATCATCAGGCCCTGACGGACCGGCCCAAGACGGCGGTCCTCGCGCCGGGGAGGCTCCGAAGAATCCGCCGTCGCTGAGCGGGGCGGCGGCGACTCTCGGAAATATCAAAGAGCTTTTGTCGAATGCCGTCGGAATAGTGACCGTGGTGCTGTCCGCGGCGGCGCTCTTCGGGTCCGGCGCCGCCGCCGGCACCAAGCTCGCGTCGCCGGACCCGGCCCCGACCGTGACGGTGCCCGGCCCGACGGTGACCGCCCCCGGCCCGACGGTGACCAAGCCGGTACCGCCCACTCCGACCGGCACGGACCCCGCCACCGCGCCACCGGGGACGGCGACGACGGCCAACGGAACCGTGCTGGGGACCTACAGCGTGAACATCAACGCGGACCATTCCATCCCGCTGCGTGCCACGAAGCCGACACAGGCCGAATTCAGCACCACCGGCCAGGGGGACCTCGGGACCGGCGGACCCGGCGGCCACCTGGTATTCCTTCCAATCAATGGAACCAAGATGCTCGCCCTGCCGAGCGGAACGACACCCACGTACGAGGCCTGCGCGAGCGACACCGTATTCTCCACCCAGGCCGACAGCACCGCCGCAACATCATTCTGCGTGCTGGAAAAAGGGAGTATGGCCGGAGTGACGGTCGCCTCGGTCAATTCGACCTACGTGGTGCTCGACGTCACCGTCTGGCAGCACGTGGTCTGATCGCTGAGGACGACCGCCGAGGACGACCGCCGTCACCCCCGCCGCCGAGCCGGGAGGCGGTACCGCCGGGGCGAGACCCCAGGCCTCCGGCCTCCGGCCCCCTACCGCGCCGCGCCGACGGCTATCCGCACGGCGTCGCCTCTCCCACGGGCCGAGGCCGTGCCTGCCGGCGGTGTTCCCCGGGGGAGAGTCCGTGGACCGCTTTGAACGCCCGGCTGAACTCGGAGGCGCTGGGGATCCCGCAGCGGGTGCCGATGCCCTGGATCGTCAGGGTGGACAGGCCGGGGTCGGCGAGGTCCCGGTGGGCCTTCCGGAGCCGCTGGCGGCGGATGTACGCGGCGACGGTCTCCCCGTCGGAGTAGCGGGCGAAGAGGCGGTGCAGGTAGCTGACGGAGATGTGGTGGGCGGCCGCGACCACCGGCGGGGTCAGCCCGGGGTCGTGGAGGTTGTTCCGGATGAACGCCCGGATGCTCTCGACCGTGGCCCGCTGCCGGGCCTCCGGTGACAGCGTGTCCTCGGCGTCGAGTTCCCGGGCGATCCAGGCCGACATCAGGTCGACCACGACCGGGCCGAGCCGGGACGCCTCGGCGGGCCCCAGAACGCCGGCCTGCCGGTCGAGGCCGAGCAGGAAGTCCGCCAGCAGCGCACCCGTGCCCTCCCGGCCGGACAGCCTTCGGCCGAGCAGGTCGCCCACCCGGTCGGGCGGCACGGGCAGCAGTGACCTGGGCAGGTCGATGCCGACCCCCGAGACCAGGGGCTCCCCTTGGCCGGGAGCCCGGACGTCGAAGTACCGCCCGTCGTACGGATGCGAGGTGTCGATCAACAACAGGTCGCCGGGCCCGAACGTCTCGAATTGCTCCCGGCCGGAACCGAACACGTGGCCGCCTGCCGTGAGCAGGGTCAGGTGGTACAGCTCCTCGTCCGAACTCCGGATCATGCGTTCCGTCCGCCGGAACCGGGCCGACGGGAACGACGTCCCCAGCAGGGCCACCGGCCCCAGATCAAAGCGCCGGATCTCCGCCGTGAAGGTGTCGGCGTGGGCGCTGGTCGCCTCGCACACCCGTGTCCTCCCCACCATGTCCCGCCAGTGCTCGAAGCGCTCCTCCGCCGACAAACCGTCGTCACCGGCCGTACTCTCCGCCCCCACGAGCGTCTCCTCGCGTCCCGAACCCACCCCTGCCGGTCCGGCAGGGCTCCCCCCGTCCCACAGCATCAATGCACATGCCAATCCGGCCGGGCCACCACAAGCACGGAAACGCGTCGGCATCCGGATGCCGCTTGGCTCGAATGGCACTCCCCCACCGGCCGGCGCCGAGACCCGGGACGGTGCCAGGGACACCAGGACACCACCGGGGACACCACCCGGGACACCGTCCGGGACACCGCCGAGCGACGCGCCGGCGCCGTCGAACGGGCCCGGGCGGATTCACCCTCACGGGTGGAATCGGTGGCCGTTCGGGTCCTGTGACCAAGCCGGGGCAGGGCCGGTGCCGAAGGTCGGAAGGAGGCGGTCCGGCGCGCCGGTGGTGGCAGCGCGCTCGCCCGCCCCTCCACCACGAACGCCCCCACCACGAACGACCCACCACGAACGGACATCCGCCATGAGGACACCCGCCGTCCCCCTGCGCCGGCTCGTGCCGACCGGCGCCGCGCTGCTGCTGGTCTGCGCCCTCGCCGCCTGCTCCAGCGGTTCTTCCGGCTCCGGCAAGACCGCCACGGCCTCCCCGTCGGCCGCGGCCACGGCCACGGCCACCGGCACCGCCTCGGCCTCGGCCTCGGCCTCGGCCGGCGAGACCAACGCCAGCGTCCGCATCACCATCAAGAACTTCGCCTTCGAACCGGCCGCTGTCACCCTGCAGCCCGGCGAGACCGTCACCGTCACCAACGAGGACTCCACCGCCCACACCCTCACCGCCTCCGACAAGAGCTTCGACACCGGCACCCTCGCCCCCGGCGCCACCGCCACCTTCACCGCACCCCAGCAGAGCGGCGCCCACCCCTACATCTGCACCATCCACCCGTTCATGCACGGCACCCTCACCGTCAGCTGAACCCGCCCCCACCGGAACGGACCCCGCACCAGCCGTGTCCACCCCCACCACCGACCGCACCACGCACCGTCGGCAGATCACCGAGGTCGTCCTGCGGCTGCTCGCCGCCACCGGCCTGGCCGTCGACGCCGCCGTCCACCTGCACCTCGCCGGCCGCTACGACGCCGTCACCGCCGACATCAGCCAAGGGACCCTCTTCCGCGCGGAGGCCGCCGCCGCGGCCCTGGCGCTCGTCCTCGTCCTGCTGTGGCGACGGCCCCTCGGAGACCTGTTCGCCTGGGCCGTCGCCGCCGCCGGGCTGGCCGCCCTCCTGCTCTACCGCTACGTCGACGTGGGCGCCCACGGCCCGCTGCCCGACATGTACGAGCCCCTCTGGTACACCGACAAGACCCTCACCGCCTGCGCCCAGGCCGTCGCGACGCTGTGCCTGACCGCGCTCCTCGTCGGGCACCGCCGACGCGCACCGTCATGACCCGGCTCGCCGGCTGACGGCTCACCGGCTTTCCGCCAGTCGTACGTTCGGACACTCAGACATGTCAGACGCTCGGACACTCGGACACCACAGGATCGGAGAAGACCTCCATGGGATCGACCATCGGCCTGCTCGCCCGCATCGAAGCCCGGCCGGAGTACGCGGACGAGGTCGAGAAGCTCCTGCGCGGGGCCCTGGAGGCGGCCCGCGCCGAGGAGCGGACCGTCACCTGGTTCGCCTTCCGGGAGGGCCCGGCCGTCTTCGGCATCTTCGACACGTTCGCCGACGAGGCGGGCCGGACGGCCCACCTGAACGGAGCGATCGCCGCCGCGCTCATGGACGCCGCCCCCACCATGCTGGCGAGCCCGCCGGACATCCGCCCCGTCGACATCCTGGCCGTCAAGCCCCTCTGAGGACGGGCCGGACGGACCGGACGGGGCCGGCGCGGCGGAATCCGCTCGACCGGGCCGCCTCGCCGACGGGACGATACGGGCATGGAGTTCCTCTGCTACCACCGCGACAGGCCCGGCTCCCTGCCGCTGCGCGACGAGTTGCTGCAAGACCACTGGTCCTACATGGACCGGTACGCGAAGGAGATGATCGCCCGGGGCCCGACCCTCGCCGACGACGGCGGCGCGCCCACGGGCAGCGTCCACATCGTCGACCTGCCCGATCCCGCCGCCGCCCGGGCGTTCGCCTTCGAGGAGCCGGGCTACCAGGCAGGCGTCTACCGGGACGTGCTGCTGCGGCGGTGGCGCAACCTGCTGGGGCGCACCATGTGGGACTTCCCCGGCGGCCGGACCGGCGGCAACCGCTACCTGGTGCTCGGCCTGGGCTCGGGGGAGGCCGCCGACCCGGCCGTCCCGGCCGACCGGGACGAACTGATCGCGTACGGGCCGCTGCTGTCCGACGACGGCGCCGCCTGGCTCGGCACGGCGGTGCTGCTGCGGGCGCCGGACCCGGCGGCGGCGCGCGCCGTCCTGACGGCGGACCGGTACACCACCGTCGAGGTGCACCCGTGGCAGTTCGGCGGGCGGCCGTCCTGACCGACGACGGCGAACCCGGTGCCGGGCCCGGCACCGGCTTCGGCACCGGGTTCGGCGGGGCCGGGCGGGCCGGTCGGGTCGGTCCCCGCCGGCGGGGTGCGGCCCGGCCCGGTCGGAACGACTACGGCGTCACCGTCACCCCCACCGCCCGATGGGGCGTGGCAGGGCCGCCCGGTCGGCCCGCGAGGGCCGACCGCACCGCCCGAACCGGCCGGTGCCCGGCCGGACGGTGCCGGCGCAGCGGTGCCCGCCGAGCGCCCGGCGGTCTCACCTGGTGTACAGCGACTTGCCGCTGACGGTGCGGCTGGTGCCGTCGGACAGGGTGATGGTGGCCGTGTCGACGTTGCTTCCCTCCGCGACACCGGGCCACCAGGCCGTCCAGCGGCCGTTCTCGACGGTGACCTGGAAGGTGTGTCCGGTGCCCTGTATGGTGATCGCCTTGACGTCGGCCCCCACCGAGCCCTGCGCGTAGTTGAACCTGGCCTCCCCGTCACCGTGGGAGCCGCCCGTGTCGTACGTGATCGCGTCGGGCGCCACCTTCTTCACCGGGTCGATCGCCTCCCACAGGCCGCGGCCCTCCGCGGCGACGTAGCAGAGCATGGACTTGCCACCGCGGTTGACGACCATGGAGGCGACCTTGCCCCGCAGGTCCGCGTTGGTGATGGTGGCGGGTGACCCGGCGCCCGGGCCGTCGGTCATCCGGTCCAGGCACCACTTCTCGGCGGTGGCACCCGGGCCCGTCCCAGCGGACAGCGGTGTCGGGGCGCCGGTCCAGCTGGCCAGTTCCGTGGCGCTCAGCGGCCCGCGGGAGCCGCCCGAGGGCTGCGTCGCGGTCACCGCCACGGCTGCGGCCGTGGCCACGACGAACGCACCGGCGACGGTGACGGCCAGCCGCCGCCGCAGGCGCGGCCGGGCGGGGGCGCGAGTCGGGACAGGGGTGGAGGCCGCGGTGGGCGTGGGGGTGTCGAGGTCGATCCGGCGCATCAGGCGCTCCCGGTGTAGGGCGTGGCGTCCCTCGGGGAGGTCGCGCTCGGCCGGCACGGGAGCCAGCCCGAGCAGTTCCGCGCGCTCGGCCTGATCCGGCCGCTGTCCGGCGTTCACTGGTGTACCTCCTTCGGGGACGGGGCCGCGTTGGCGGGCCCACCCTGGATCTGGTTCGGGCCTCGGCCGGGTTCCACCTTTTTCCGTTCCACTTTCTTCCGTTCGACCGTGTTCCGTTCGACCGTGTTCCGCTGCGCCCGGCGCTGGGCCGTCTCGGCAAGACGGTGCAGCCTGTCCCGGGCCCGGGACAGGCGTGAGCGCACAGTACCCACCGGTACGCCCAGGGCCTCGGCGGCCTCCCGGTAGTCCAGGCCCGCCCACACGCACAGGGACAGCACCTCGTGGTCCGGGCGGCGCAGCCGCGCCAGCGCCTGGTGCAGGACCGCGATCCGCGCCGCGTCGTCGATCCGCCCGGCCACCTCCTGCGCGAAGTCGGGAACGTCCTCGCGTGCCGGCGGCAGCTGTTCCAGTACCTGGCGGTGCCGCCAGGCGGCCCGGCGCTGGTTGCTGACCAGGTTGGTGGCGATGCCCAGCAGCCAGGGCTTCAGCGACCCGCCGTCCGCCTCGACCCGGTCGTGCCGGCGCCAGGCCTCCAGGAACGTCAACGACATCACGTCCTCCGCCGTCGACCAGTTCCCGGTGAGCCGGAACACGTGGTTGTACACCGCGCGCGCATGCGTGTCGAAGAGCCGGCCGAACTCGTCCCGGTCCCCGGCCCGCACCCGCGCGCGCACATCTCGATCTGAAGAGTCCACGCCCCTATCTGGTGCCCCGCCCGCACGGGTTCCTATGACCTGGATCACAGGCGATCGAACCCGCTGCCATGACCGATCCGACCGCCCCACCCCACCGACCGGAAGTGCCGCCGACATGCGATCCGCCCTCTTCACCATCGACCTCCCCGGCCCGGGACGGCTGAGCACCATGGCCAGGCCCCGCGGCGACGACTGGCTCGACGACGAGATGGCCGCGCTGAAGCGCTGCGGCGTCGACGTCCTGGTCTGCGCCCTCACCGGACCCGAACTCGACGAACTCGGCCTCGCCGACGAACCCCGCGCGGCCGCGGCGGCCGGGCTGCGGTTCGTGGCGATACCCGTGGCCGACCGCACCGTCCCCGACCGCGCCGCGGTCCTGCCCACGCTGCACGCACTGGCCGAACTGCTGCGCGGGGGCGCACACATCGTCACCCACTGCCGGGCCGGGATCGGACGCTCGTCCCTCCTCGCGGCCGCCCTCCTCATCCTCGACGGCGTCGCTCCCGACACCGCCTGGGACCGGATCGAACGGGCTCGTGGGCTCCCCGTCCCGGACACCGCCGAGCAGCGGGAGTGGACGGTAGGACTCCTCGACCGGACGTGACGCCGGCACCTCGGTCGACGCGTCGGCCGGCACCTCGGTCGACGCCTCGGTCGACGTGTCGGTCGACGCCTCGGTCGACGTGTCGGGAGGCCCGCTCGGCGGCGGGGCTCGGGCCCCTGCGGTGGGGGCGCCCGGTCAATCCGGGGTCATGTCGTACTCGTCGACGTCGAGTACGGCTCCGGTGGCGGCGAGGAAGTCCAGCACGTCACGGCCCAGGTGCCAGCCGAACAGGTTGGGGCCGTCGGGGGCCTCCGGTCGGGGGGACGGCTGCTCCTCGTCGGTGTCGTTGAAGTACCGCACCACCTCCAGGACCGCGCCGCCTCCCTCCTCCTCGGCGGACAGCCGGCCGGCGAGTTCGGCGATTCGCTCCGTGTGCGGCCGGAGCCGGTCCAGGACGCGGGCGACCTGCTCGTCGACGCAGAGGCCGGGCTCCCGGCAGACGATCCGCCAGGAATGGCGGACCGGGATCACCGTCGGTCCCGTCAGGCGGCTGCCGCGGACCGTCACCTCGTCGGGCTCGATGCCGAGCAGCTCGGCCATCGCCGCCGCGGAGGTGTGGCGGCTGAACAGTGCGAAGTAGACGTACTGGTGAACAGGCACGCGGGGACGATATCCGGGAGGCGCGGACCGGACCAGGAGGTTTGCGGAGAACTGCGGCCGCCCGTGATCGGGCAGGCGGTCCGGTTGTGGGGGTGTCGGGCGTCGGCGGCGGTCGGGCGAGTGGCGGTCGGCGGCGGCCTACCGGGAGAGGCGCGGGTCGTCCGGGCTGCCGAGGACGAGGACCTGGAACGCCGCACCGGCGTAGACGGCCAGGAGCCGGACGGTGCTGCGGAGGGTGTGGCGCATGATGGGTTTCCTGCCTTCGGGCCGGGTGCTGCCGGGTCGTCGAGTCCTGCCGGAGTCCGCCGGGCGTCGGCGGTTCGTCGGGTGCTGCCGTTTCGCCGGGTCCTGCCGTTTCGTCGGGTCCTGCCGGAGTCACCAGGAGACGGCGTCGTCCATCGACTGCTGCCAGTAGGTGACCTGGAGGGAGTCGTCCACGTGGACACCCTTCGCGGGCAGCGAGGGGTGGGCTCCCGCGCCGACGCTCTCGTTGCCGGAGCGGCCGTGGAAGTAGACGGTCAGGGATGTCGCGGTGATGCCGTTCAAGGCGCTGCCGGCTTCGGCCGAGGAGAGCTTGACGGAGGCGTAGCCGGACTCGCCGGGCTTGAGCGTGACGACGGCCTGCGGCTTCGAGTCGGTGATGACCGGGGGCACCGACTGGGCCTCGTCGAACCGGACGGCCGGGTAGCCGTAGAGGTAGCAGACGCCGGAGCCGGTGTTGGTGACCGTGAGCAGCAGGTGGTTCGCGGGGCGGTTCAGCAGGGCGGCGGCGGTCCTGGTGTTGGAGCCCTCACAGGTGGACGGGTCGGCGGCGGCAGCGGGGGCCGCCGGGGCCGCGGGGCTCTTGGGCGCGGTGGTGCCGGTGGCGGGCTTGGGGCCGGTGGGCTGGGGCGCGGCGGCCGGGGCCTTGCCGGTGGGGACGGCGGTGCCGGTGCCGGCGGGTGCCGGGGCGGGGATCGCGGCGGTGCCCGCGGTGGCGGCGGGGGCGGCGGTGCCACCGGTGGTGGCGGCGGGGGCGGGCGACGGGCCGGCTGCCGCCTTGGTGTTCCCGCTGCTGCCGCACGCGGTCATCGAGAAGGCGGCGAGCGCGACACTCGCGGCGGCGGTGACCAGACGGATGCGGGAGTTACGGACGGACATGTGGTCGTTCCCCTTTCGGCAGTCGCCCCGGTATCGGGTCGATCGGATGACCGAAGCTTGCGGAGCGATCCGTCCCAGCCGCCACGTCTGACGCCGCGATAGGTAGGGTGGAACGGCGAACCGGGCTCTGACCAGCGGGAGTGGAACGGGCCTGGAACGCCGGAACGGGACGCGGGGGACTGGAGGAGACGGGTGTCGGAGGGTACGGGGGCCGCGGAGGCGGTGGAGTTCGCGCGACTGCTGCGCGAACTCAAGGACCGCTCGGGGCTGAGCTACGGAACGCTCGCCAAGCGGCTGCACACCAGCACGTCGACACTGCACCGCTACTGCAGCGGCACGGCGCTGCCCAGCGAGTACGCGGCCACCGAACGCTTCGCGCGGGTGTGCCGGGCGACTCCGGACGAGCTGGTGGAACTGCACCGCAGTTGGATCCTCGCGGACGCGGCCCGGAGGCGCCGGGCCGACCGCGCCCAGGAGCCGGCGCCGGTTCCTCCGGCTCCGACGCCGGAACCGGAACCGGAACCGGCCCAGGACACCCCGGCGGGCGTGGAGCCGGTCGTCCGGACCGTCACCGAGCCCGCCCCGCCACGGCGCCGCCGTCACGCGCTGATCGCCTGCGCCGCGGCCGTCGTCGTACTCGCCGTCGCCGTGGCCGTCGCACGTCCCACGATCTGGGGCGGCGGCGGGGGCGGTAAGACCGGCCACTCGGCGGCCGGTACCACGGAGACGACGGACCTGGCCGCCCCGCCGGAGCCGTCCCCGCCCGCCCCCGCCGTCTCCGCCGCCGAGACGACGGCAGCGCCGAGCCCGACCTCCACCCCGACCCCCACCCCCACCCCGCCTGTCGACGCACCCGCACCGCTCACCGTCGGCATCCGCCCGTACGTCTACGCCGACCCGTGCAGCCAGCACTTCCTCGTCAACAAGGCGCCCGCCCAGGTCGGGCCGCCCGCCGGCGAGCGCGACGCCCAGCGGTGGGCCGCCTCCAACGGCGCGGTCTCCTCCGACGAGCAGCAGGTCGCCCTCACCGTCCAGGGCACCGGAGCGGACACGGTCGTCCTGGAGGCACTGCACGTACGGATCACCGCCAAGGGCGCCCCGCTCGCCTGGAACGACTACTCGATGGGCGTCGGCTGCGGCGGCGGGGTCGACACCAAGTCCTTCGACATCGACCTCGACCGGGGCAGCCCGGTGATCACCCTCCACGGCGGCCAGCGCGACTTCCCGTACAAGGTCAGCAAGTCCGACCCCGAGGTCTTCTACGTCACCGTGCACACCAAGGCACACGACGTCCGCTGGGACCTCACGCTCGACTGGTCCAGCGGCGAGCGGCGCGGCACCGTCCGCGTCGACAACGGGGGCACCCCCTTCCGCACCAGCGCCGACGTCAACCGCCCCGGCTACGACTACCCGCTGGGCGGCAACGAGTGGATCAAGCGGACGGTCGGCTAGGCCGGGGTGTCGTCCGCGGACGACACCCCGCATCGGACTCGTCGTGACACCTCGTACCTGAGAGCCAGGCCGAGGACGGCTCCGCAGCGGGAGGCGGGGCGGCGGGTGGGATCCGTAGCGTGGTGACCGAATGCACCCCGCCGAGGAAGGCCCCGTGAGCATCCGAACCGCTGAGCGCCCCGGCCGCGGCCGTCCGGTGGACGAACCGGACCATACCGGCCGCATGGACAGGACTGGGAGGCGGTCGGTGCGCGGAGCCCTGCACACCGTGCGGAAGGATCTGTTCACCCCGGCACCGCAGCCCATGCCGCCCATGGGCGGGCCGGGGCTGCTGAGGTGGCTGCCGCACGGCGCGGTCGTCGTGGTGGCGGTCTTCGCGGCCGTCTCCGCCACCGAGGACATCCCGCTGCGGCCCGTCGGGATGCTCCACGCCGCGCTGCTGGTACCGGCGCTGCGCCGGCCGCTGCCCGCCTGGTGGCTGTCGCTGGTGATGCTGCCGGTGTTCTCGCTGTACCCGCCCTTCGCGCCGTACACGGGATGGGCGTGGGCCGTGCAGGCCGGGCTGTCGTTCCTGGTCGCGCTGCGCAACCCGCCTCGGGTGACGGGCGAGACGGTGGCGTTGAGCACCGCGCTGCTGCTGGGGCTGCAGCTGGCGGGCGGGCGGATCGGGCCCTGGTACTTCACGGTGATCGTGCTGGTCCTGTTCGCCGTCGTCGTGGCCGCCGCGACCGGGGTGCGCCGGACGAGGGAGGTCCGTGCCCGGCTCGCGGAGCAGGAGCGGGCCCTCGCGCAGGAGCGGGCGCACCGCACCGTCCTGGAGGAACGCGCCCGCATCGCGCGCGAGTTGCACGACGTGGTCGCCCACCACATGTCCGTCATCTCCATCCAGGCCGAGGCCGCCCGGTACCGGGTCGCGGACCCGCCCCGGGAGCTGGTCGCGGCGCTGGCCGACATCCGCGCGGGCGCCCTGGAGGGACTGACCGAGCTGCGCCGCCTCCTCGGCGTGCTGCGCTCCGAGGACCGTCCCGACGGGCGTGCTCCCGAGGCTCCGCAACCCACCCTGGAACGGCTCGACGACCTGCTCGCCGGGGTGCGCGCGGCCGGGCTGGACGTGCGGGCGGTGGTCTCCGGGACGCGCCGCCCGCTGCCCGAGGGCGTGGAGCTGTCGGCCTACCGCATCGTGCAGGAGGCGCTCAGCAACACGCTGCGCCACGCCCCGGGCGCCGCGGCCCGCGTCGAGCTGGCGTACACCGGCGCCGCCCTGCGGCTGCGGATCCGCAACGGGCCCGGCACCGCGGCCGCCGGGCCCTCGCCGGGAGCCGGGCACGGCCTCCTGGGCATGCGCGAACGTGCCGCGATGCTCGGCGGGGAGTTCTCCGCCGCCACCACCCCCGACGGTGGCTACGAGGTCACCGCGCTGCTGCCGGTGCCCGCCGCCCCGGCCGTCCGGACAGACAGGGAACAGACCGCATGACGATCCGAGTGATGATCGCCGACGACCAGGCGATGGTCCGCGAGGCCTTCTCGGTGCTCCTCGGCGCGCAGCCCGGCATCGAGGTGATCGCGACCGCCGTGGACGGCCTGGACGCGGTGGCCAAGGCCGAGGAGCTCCGCCCCGACGTGATCGTGATGGACATCCGGATGCCCGGGCTGAACGGCATCGAGGCCACCCGCCGGATCACCGGGCAGGCCGGCCTGTCGACCAGGATCCTCGTCCTGACCACCTTCGACCTCGACGAGTACGTGTACGAGGCGCTGCGGGCCGGCGCCGGCGGGTTCCTCCTCAAGGACGCCTCCGGGGTCCAACTGGCCGAGGCGGTACGCGTCGTGGCCGCCGGGGACGCGCTGCTGTCGCCCGGGCTCACCAAGCGGCTCATCGCGGAGTTCGCCCGGCTGGGCGGCTCGGCGAAACCGCCCGCCCGGGTGCGGATCGACGTCCTCACCAACCGCGAGACCGAGGTGCTCACCCTGGTCGCCGGGGCCTGTCCAACGCGGAGATCGCCGCCGAACTCGTCGTCGCCGAGCAGACCGTCAAGACGCACATGGGCAGCATCCTGCACAAGCTGCAGCTCCGGGACCGCACCCAGGCGGCGGTCCTCGCCTACGAGACGGGACTGGTCGTTCCCGGCCGCACCGGTCTGTGATCCCGCGATGGTGCGGCGGCACCGGCCCGGACGCCTCCCTCCGACCCCGTACCTGAGAGCTGCTCCGGAGAATGGCTCCGTGGGGTGAGGCCGGTGCGGGTGCCGGATTCCTAGCGTTCCTGTCCGAGCCGGTCCTCGCCGCCCCGTGTGCGGTTGCGAGGACCTCGTGGCTCCCGACACGTTCCGCGGGCGGCGGCGACCGCCCCGCGCACCATCGCAGGAGTACAGCCTTGACCACACCCCGAAGCTCCGCACCCCGAAACTCCACCGCCTCGCCCGCCTCGCCCGCCTTGCCCGGTCGGCCCGTCCGGATCCTGCGGGCCGCCTCCGCCGTCCTGGCGTCGTTCCTCGCGTTCCTGACCGCAGCCGTCGTGCTCGGCGCGTACGTCCCCTCGATACCCAAGGCGGGCGTGATCGGGCCGGTCCTGGGCGGGCAGTACCCGTTCCACCTGGCCCTGCCGGCCCTCGTCGCCGCCGGCCTCGCCGCGCTTGCCTGGCGGGCCGGCCTGGTGCGCTGGGGACGCGCGGTCACCGTCGTCTCGACGCTGTGCACCGTGGGCGCGCTGGTCATCGGCGGCATCCAGTTCCAGGCCGCCAGGGAGGCCGGCGCCGACCTCTCGTTGGGCCAGGTGTTCACCGAACTCGGCTACCCCGCGGCGAAGCCGGACGCGACCGAGACGTTCGCGAGCCCCGGGGGCGAGCCCCTGCGGGTGGACGCGTACCTGCCCGCGAAGGTCCCGGGCAAGCGGGCCCCGGCCGTCGTGCTCGCCCACGCCGGCGGCTTCCACACCTTCGACAAGAGCGACCTGCGCGGCACCGGCCGGTGGCTCGCCGACCACGGCGTCGCCGTCTTCGCCGTCGACTACCGCCTGGCCCGTCCCGACCGTCCCACCTGGGACAAGGCCCCGCAGGACCTCGTCTCCGCCATGGGCTGGGTGCGGCGCAACGCCGACGCGTACGGCGTCGACGGCGCGCGGATCTCGCTCGGCGGCATGTCGGCGGGCGGCACCCTGGCGATGAACACCGCCTACCGCCTCCACAACGGCACCATCGAGGCCGCCGAGGGCGCCACTCCCGCACCCCCGGTCTCCGTGATCGGCTTCTACCCCGGCACGGACGTCGCGCGGATGTGGGAGGACGACGTGGCCGGGACCCGCGAGGCGGCGCAGATGTACACTGGCGGCACTCCGCGGCAATACCCGGACCGCTACCGCGAGGTGTCCCCGACGTCCGACGTCCGCCCCGGCCTGCCCCGCACCCTGCTCGTCGTCGGGGACCGCGACCGCAGCGCCCGCCCCGAGACCGTCACCGGCCTCGGCGACGCGCTGAGGAAGCAGGGCGTCGACGTCGAGGTGAAGGAACTGCCCTTCGCCGACCACGCGTTCGACGACGTGTACGGCAGCCTCACCTCCCAGACGAGCCGGCAGATCCTGCTCGACTTCCTCCTCGCGGACGCACACTGACCACGAAGCGACCGTCTCGCCCCGCCCCACCCCGGCGCGGCGCGGGGCGGTCGCGACGGCGGCTCCCGGCACGTCAGGAGGGGTCAGGCCACGGGAGCGGGGGCCGGGCTGACGAGTGCTCGGGGCCCTGTGCTGTACTACGTGTTCTTCCGTGTACGTGCCTCTACCCTCCGGAGCCACCCCTCGATGAGCGTCATCTGCCCGACGTGTGCCGCGGCGGACGAGACCGCCGCCGTACGGAAAGCCCTGCTGGACTCCGACCGGCCGCTGGACCCGCCGACGCGGGAGCTGCTGTCGTTGCCGCCCGAGCCCGGGGGCACGACCGGGGCCGCGATCACCCTGTTCGTCCTGGGCGGCCTCTTCGCCCTGCTGGGACTGCGCGCGCTGTTCTCCGACGACGGCGGTGGCAGCTCTGACCCCGCGTACCAGTTCGGCCGCGACTACGGCGTGCTCCTGGTCGCCGCGGTCCTGCTCGGCATCGCCTTCACCATCCACTCCGGCCACCGGAGCAGCCGGAGCGACACGACGGACCGGTGGCCGCGGACTTACGGCCAGTGGCAGCAGCTCCAACAGGTGTGGAAGGCGAGCTGGTTGTGCCGGCGCTGTCGCGTCGCGTTCCTCCCCGCCGCGCCGGCCGGCCCCGGCCCCGGCCACAACCCCGGCCACAACCCCGGCCACAACCCCGGCCCCGGCCCGGCCGCCTCGGCGGCGGTACCCTTCGCCGAGTTCCCGCAGTGGACCGCGGGCATCGCGCGACAGGACGACCACCCCGCAGCCCCGACCACCCCGACCACCTCGCACTGACCGCCGCCCCCGGTCCGGGGGCGGCGCAGGGGTGCCGGGGAGGTCAGCGACGGCCGGCGGTGTGCACCCGGACCGACGCGATGCGCCCGAGCCCGTCGAAGTCGACCTCCACGGTGCCGCCGTCGGGCAGGTCGGCGCTGATGCCCGTCCCCTCCTGCCGTCGGGCCAGCCGGAAGTGGTCGAAGTACCCGCCCACGGCCAGGCGCGGCGAGCGCCCGATCAGCGCCACGGCGGTGGTCAGGATCCTCGGCAGGGCGACGGGATCGACCCCCGCGAGCGGGACCCGGGGATCGTCCGGGAGCAGGTAGACCCGGGTGCTCGGCCCCGCCTCCCGGCCGAGGTAGCCGGCCGCGCCGGTCACGCCCATGGCCGCGAAGGCCAGCACCTCGGCGGCACGGCGCGGGTCCGCGAACCCGGACAGGTCGAGGACCTCCTCGGTGAACTCCCGGAGGCCGTGCGCCAGCCCGAACTCCCGTACCCGCTCGGCGGCGGCGACCACCGGCGCACCGCTCAGCCCCGGGTTCGCCCAGCCCCACATCCACGTCCGCTCGGACGGATCGTAGGTGGCCAGGACGCCTACCCGGATCTCCCGGCCGCCCTGCCGGTAGAGGGCCGCGTCGAGGTCGGCGTCCCAGGGGCCGTCGGGGAAGGCCGCGTCCAGGGCTTCCAGCTGGGCGGTCCCCCACGCGGTGTGCCGCTCGGCCTCGTCGAGGAACGCGTCACTGAAGTTGCTCATCACGGGACGAGACCCTAAACGATCACCGGGCGCCCCGGAGAGGCGGGGACGGGAGGAACGCCGACCGGTCCGGGGCCGGCGGCCCCGCCCGCACCTGTGCCCGCACCTGCCGACAATGCGTCACTTCTCGTTACCACAAAGGTCGTTGTCGGTCGGTAGGATGCCCCCGGGTACGCGACGCCGGGGGGCGGGGTGAGGCGGATTCTTGCGGGCAGGTACGAACTGCGGGAACGGCTGGGCAGGGGCGGGATGGGCGACGCCTGGAGCGCCTACGACAGCGTGCTCGACCGCGAGGTCGTGGTCAGACTCGTCCGGACCGATCACGACGACCTCGGCACGGCACGGTTCTTCCGCGCGGCCCGCGCCGTCGGCGCCCTGAGCCACCCCGGCGTCGCCACCGTCCTCGACTCGGGGCTCGATGAGGGCGGTTCCCTGTTCCTCGTCATGGAACGGATCCACGGCCGCCCGCTGCAACAGGTGCTGTACGAGGACGGCGCGCCGAGCGTCGGGGCGGCCGTGGAGTGGGCCGCGCAGATCGCCGACGCCCTCGCCACCGCGCACCGGATCGGGCTGGTGCACCGTGACCTGAAGCCCGCGAACATCATGCTCACCGACACCGGGTCGGTGAAGGTACTGGACTTCGGGATCGCCCTGCCCGCCGGCCGCGACCTCTCGGGCGGCACCGGCACCAGTGTCGGTGTCGGTGTCGGTGTCGGCGCGGACGTCATCGGCACCCCCGGGTACATGCCCCCGGAGAGCTTCACCGGCGGCGGACAGGACGGCCGCGCGGACCTGTACGCCCTCGGCTGTGTCCTGTACCAACTCCTCACCGGGAAGCCCCCCTTCAGCGGCCGGTCCGTCGTCGAGCTCATGGCCGCCCACCTCCGGCGGGTTCCCGACCCGCCGAGCGCCTCACGTCCCGAGGTCCCGGCCGCCCTCGACGCCCTCGTCGCCGAACTCCTCGCCAAGGACCCCCGCGACCGGCCCGCCGACGCCGGGACGGTCCGGGACCGCCTGCGCGCGATCACCGCCGCGCTGTCCGGGCCGCCGCGTGTCCTGTCGGCCGTGTTGGCCCTGTCGGCCCCACCGGCCCTGTCGGCCGCCTCTGCTGCGCCGGCGCCCGGGGGGCCGGAGCGGCCGCCCGACCCGCCGCTGAACGCGAACGGGGAAGCGGCCGTCGCCGCGGTCGCCGGCGACTCGCTGGCGCACGCGCTGGCCCGGTTGTTCATCCGGCTCGGGCCGCCACCGGAAGCGCTCCGGCCCGACCGCGCTCCCGCAGGCACCGGTGACGGAGGGATGGGGCAGTGACCGTCGAGGACAGCGGGCGCCCGCAGCCGCAGCCGCAGCCGCAGCCGGGGGATCCGGTGCTGGCGGCCGGGCTGGAGGTCGCGATGAAGTGGGGCGCGGCACTCGGCGGCCCGGAGAAGTTGCAGGTCGCGTTGACCGCGCTGGAGCCGCAGCTGAAGCGCGAGCACCAGCTGAACATGCGGCGGCTCGAACTGCGGCACCTGGCCGAGGAGCGGGCGGCGGCCGATGCCCGGGCGGCGGAGGAGCGGGCGGCCCGGGCGGAGCTCCACCGGCGGCAGTACGCGCTGCGGATGGCCGGGCTGTACGCCGGGGGCGCGGTGAGCGCGGCGATGCTGGTCGCGGGCGTGTACGTGGCCCGGGACGTGTGGTGGCTGGCGGTCCTGCTCTGCGGGCCCTCGCTGCTCGCGGTGACGAAGGTGTTCGTGCTGCGGCGCAGTGATCCGGGCGACATGGCGGGGGTCTCCCTGGGGGTGCGCCGGGCGTCCGCCGACGGGGAGCTGCCTCCGCCACCGTCCGCGGTGTGCCCTCCGGAACCCGACGCGCCGGCCGGCTGAACCCGGGGAGGCCGTCCGCAGCCGACGGGCTGCGGACGGCCGGGACGCCGAAGCGCCGGGCTACGGACGGCCGGGGTGCCGGGCTACGGTGCGGCGTCCGGGGGTTGGTGCCCCCGGGAGCCGCCCAGCAGCTGGTGGAGCAGTTCGATCACCTCGGCCTGCGGTGCCCGGGCGAGCTCTTCGAGGGCTCCGGCGGATCGGGCGAGGACGACCCCGCCGAAGGCCGCGATGGCGAGTTCCGCGCGCAGTTCGGGGCGGTCCAGGCCCTCGCGCTCGAAGCGCTCGCGCAGCGGAGTGATCAGGCGCCGGTGCAGGTGGGCCTGCGCGGCCTGCTGGACGGACGGGTCGGCGGCGGGGAGGACGACGCTCTGCAGGATCGGGCTGGTGCGGCGTTCGAGGTGCTTGAACAGGGAGTCGAACCGTCGGATGTCGAGCAGGTCGGCGGGGACCTCGTCGCCCTGCTCGGCCTGGACCAGGGCGAGGTAGAGCTGGGTCTTGCCGCCGAAGTAGCGGGCGATCAGGGCGGGGTCCACGCCGGCGCGTTCGCCGATCTCCCGGGTGGTGGTGCGGTCGAACCCGCGCTCGGCGAAGAGTTCGCCGGCGGCGTTCAGCAGTTCCTCGCGGCTGCGGGCCGCGTCGCGTCGGCGCGTCCTGGGCGGGCTCTGGTTCACCGGCCCGCTCCGTGCTCGCGGCCCGGCGGGCCGCTCCGCTCCGGCATCGGCTCGGCCGTGCTCCCGTTCACCAGCAGCTCCTCGTCCCCGGACCGCACCGGCGGCCTGGTACCCGCCGCGGCGGGCGCGCCGGGGTCCGTCGCGGCACGGTACCGCGGCAGGACGATCGTAATCACCGCGACCAGGACCCACACCGCGCAGCCGATCAGCGCGGCGACGCGGTAGCCGTCGCCGGAGGGCAGCGCCTGCCCGGGCGCGGTGTGGGCCTGGAGCACGGCGGCGCTGAACGCGCTGCCGGTGGAGTACCCCACGTAGCGCAGCACCTGGTTGAAGCTGACGGCGCTGCCGGTCTGGTCGGCCGGGACCGCGCCGACGATGAGTCCGGGCATCACGGCGAAGGTGCAGCCGACGCCCAGCCCGGCGACCGCCAGGACGGCGAAGGCCTCCCAGAGCCGGTCGCGGGCGACGAGGAACAACAGCATCGACAGCAGCGAGAGTCCGCAGCCGATCGGCAGCACGGCGACCGGGGAGGTCCGCCGGGCCAGGAGCGGGGCGACCTTGCTGGACAGCACGCTGGCCACCGAGAACGGCAGCAGCACCAGTCCGGCGACGGTGACCGAGGCGCCGAAGCCGTAACCGGCGGAGCTCGGGGTCTGCACGAACCGGGTCAGCAGCGACATCAGCAGGTACATCCCGACCCCGGCGACCAGGGCGGCCACGTCGGCCGTCAGCACCACCCGGTTGCGCAGCGAGCGCAGGTCGACCAGCGGGTGCTCGGTGCGCAGCTCGTGCCGGATCCACCAGAGGAGCAGCAGGACGGCGGCGGCGGCGAGGGCGAGCAGGCCGGGTGAGGTCCAGCCCCGGTTCTCGCCCTCGCTGAGGACGAGCAGCACGCCGCTCAGGCCGAGGCCGAGCAGGACGGCGCCGAGCGCGTCCAGCGGGGCGGACGGGCGGTGTGCGGTGGCGGGCAGGACCAGTGCCCCGGCGGCCAGGGCGGCGGCGCTGATCACGGCACCGAACCAGAAGCCGGCGTGCAGGCCGAAGGACTGGGACAGCACCCCGGTCAGCGGGTAGCCGAGGCCCACGCCGGCCACCGTGGTGATGGAGAGCATCGCCACGGCGGAGTGCGCGCGCGGGCCGGCCAGGTGGTCCCGGGCGGTGGCGATCGCGAGCGGGGTCAGCCCGAGGCCGATGCCCTGGAGGGCGCGGCCGGTCACCAGGCACCCGAAGCCGAGCGGGAGCGCGCCGAGCACGCTGCCGACCAGGACGGCGGCGACGGCGGCGAGCATCACCGTGCGCCGCCGGGGCCCGTCGCCCAGCCGGCCCATGACGGGGGTGGCGACGGCCCCGACCAGCATGGTGACGGTCAGCGACCACTGGGCGTCGGAGAGCGAGACATGGTCGACGGCGGCGATCGTCGGCACCAGGGGCGCGCCGAGGCTGCTGACGACCGCCACGACCATCCCCAGGAACACCAGGACGGGCACCAGGGCCCGCTGCCGCACCCGCTCCGCGTGCATGATCCACCACTCTCCACGTAAGTCATCAAACGATGTCTTCACATGATGACATCAGTTCGGAGTGAAGTCTGCCCCCGGGTGGCCGCGGGATCCGGCGGCTGGCCGGCGGGTACTCGGCGGGCAACCGTGTCAATCGGGTCACATCCGGAACAAAGTAGGATGACCCAACTCCCGCGCTACGCGCGAAGAGTTCCACAAAGATCCCCTTTGCCCGATTTCATCTCCCGCTTCACACGCCCGGAGCCACCCTCATGGACAACCTGTCCACCGCCGACACCGACGGCGCGATAGAGACCCGCGGTATCGAACCCGTCCCGGACCACGAGCGCCGGGGCAGAGTCCGCGAGCTGTTCCCGACCTGGGTCGCGGCGAACATCAGCGTCCTGCTGCTCACCATGGGCGCGGCCCTGGTGGTGTTCAACCAGCTGAACTTCTGGCAGGTCCTGATCGTCGCGGCGTGCGCCGCGCTCGCCTCCTTCGGCATGGTCGGCGTGCTGTCGGTCTCCGGGAAGTGGGGCTGGGCCCCGGGGGCCACCCTCTCCCGGGCCACCTTCGGCGTGCGGGGCAACCTCTTCCCCGGCGCGGTGCTCTGGGTCGCCCGGTTCGGCTGGGAGACGATCAACGCCGTCACCGGCGCCTACGCCGTGCTGACCGTGCTCGACCTGCTGTTCGGCGTCAAGAGCAACACCGCGCTGATCGTGATCACGCTGTTCCTCTTCGTCGCCTGCACCTTCCTGGTCTCCGGCATGGGCCGGAAGGCGCTGAACGTCTGCAACACCTGGTCGACGTACCTCTTCGGCGTCTTCAGCGTCCTGGTGCTGGGCTACCTGGTCGCGACCATGAACTGGAGCGAGGTCTTCGCCAAGCCCGCGGGCACCACCGCGATGATGATCGCCGGCATCGGCACCATCGCCGCCGGCGGCATCAGCTGGGTCCCCACCGGCCCGGACTTCGCCCGCTACCTGCCGCACTCCGCCTCCGGCCGGAAGATCGTCGGCGTGACGGTCTCCGGCGCCGGCCTGGTGATGGTGCCGATGGTGCTGATGGGCGCCGTGATGGCGGTGGCCTCGCCCGGCCTGGCACAGGCCGCGGACCCGGTCTCCTTCCTCGGCGACCTGCTGCCGACCTGGCTGGCCGTGCCCTACCTGCTGACCGCGATCGTGGGCATGCTGCTGATCAACAGCCTCTCCATGTACTCGGCCGGCTTCACCGCGCAGACCATGGGCGTGCGGCTGCCGCGCGCCATGGCCGTCAGCATCAACGCCGTGATCTCGCTGGTCGGCGGCCTGCTGCTGATGCTGGTCGCGAAGAGCTTCCTGGGCTCCTTCATCACCTTCCTCATCCTGCTCGCCGTCTCCTTCTCGGCCTGGATCGGCGTCTACGCGGTGGACATGTTCCGGCGCCGCTCGCGCGCGGTGCGCTACGACGCCGCCGCGCTGATGGACACCAGCCGGAACAGCCGCTACTGGTACGCCGGCGGCTTCTGCTGGCAGGCGATGGTGTCCTGGGTGCTCGCGCTGCTGATCGGGCTCGCCTTCACCAAGTGCGACTGGTTCGCCGGCCCGCTCTCCGACACCCCCGTCGGCCGGTACGGGCTCGCCTGGGCGGCGACCATCGTGATCTCCGCCGTGATCATGGCCGTGCTCCCCACACCCCGCGAGAACACCCCGGCCGTCCCCGCCGGCGCCGAAGAGCCGGCCGAGCGGGTCACCGTCTGACCGCACATCGCGAACCCCTGGCGTCCGTACGACCGGACGCCCCCCGGACCGGTAGGTTGGCCGCATGACCTTGTCGATACGCAGAGCGGTCAGCGCCGACCGGGCCGGGGTGCTCGCCCTGATCGACGGCGCCCGGGGGGACGGACTGCCCGCGGCCGAGCGCGCGAAGCAGGGCTTCGTGCAGGGCCGCTTCGACGAGGAGAAGCTCGCCTCGATGGAGGCCGACACCGGCATCTACCTCGCCGAGGAGGACGGGCGGCTCGCCGGCGCCGCCCTCACCTCCGCCGCCTCGTCCGTGGTCGACGGCGGCCCGCCGCGGCTGACCGTGGACGCGGCCCTGCGGGCCGGCCTCGCGCCGGGCCGCTTCTACCTCTACGGGCCGGTGGTGGTGGATCCGCCGTTCCGCGGACGCGGAGTCGTCCGGAGCCTGTTGCGGGCCGTCGACGCCGATCTCGGCGGACGCTTCGAGCACGGCGTCCTGTTCGTCGAGCAGGCCAACCACAAGTCGCTCGCGGTCCACCGGCACCTGGGGATGCGCGAACTCGCGGAGTTCGCCGTGGCGGACCGCCGGTACACCGTCTTCGGCTTCGCGTCCGGCACCTTCCGCGACTGACCGACCGGCCGTCCCCGCCCGACCGGCCGTTCCCGCCGCCGTCCGGTGGCCCGCACCCGGAGTCCTCCGGGGCCGACGCGGACGTCCGTCACGGCCGGCCCGGGCCGGCGGGCTCTCCGGCGGGCTCTCCGGCGGGCACGTCCGCGTCCGGCCCGAGGACCGGTGCCAGTGCTCGGCGGAGGTCGGAGGGGTCGCGGTAAAGCACGGCGGTCATGCCGGCCGCGCGGGCCGCGTCGATGTTGGCCTGGTTGTCGTCCACGAACAGGCAGCGCCCGGCCGGGACGCCCGCCCGTTCCACGGCGATCCGGTAGATCCCCGGGTCGGGCTTGGCGATGCCGACGCGGGAGCTGTTGACCACGTGGTCGGCCAGGTCGGTGAGTCCGAGCAGGGCGAGGTCCTCGTCGAGCCACACGGTCGCGTTGGTGACCACCACGACGGGCACCTTGCCGCGGAGCCCGCGGATCAGCTCCACCACGGCCCCGTCGGCCCGGAAGGGGGCATGGGCGAAGGCGGTCGCCAGGGCGCCGGCCTGCCGGGCCGGAATCCGGCGGGTCAGGGCCTCGGCGATGGAGGCGGTCCACTGGGCCCGGCTGACCCGGCCGAGCAGCAGCGGCAGGTCCCGCTCCGGGGCGAACGCGATCTCGGCGGTGGCGCCCTCCGGGAGTCCGGCGATCCGCTCCAGACGCCGCACGTCCGCGAGGTCGTAGTGGCGGATCACACCGTCGAGATCGCACAGCACCGCGTCGAACGCCAGGTTCCCCATGGGCCGCGATCATTCCAGACTCCCGTCGGCGCCCTGCCCCCGCCCGTGCCGGCGGACCGCCGGCCGCCTTCCGCGCCGTGGCCGCGCCGGCCTGCTCCCCGCGCGTCCCCGGTCTCGCCGCGCGCTTCGCGAAGGAGGACCGCGGCGGCGGCCGGCGGCTCCCCGAGAGCCCGGCGCCGATCAGCGCCGTGCGGGAGCGGCCGTGGCCGGGAGGCCGACGAGGAGCAGGAGTCCGGCTGCCACGGCGTAGGCGAGGTGGTGGCCCGGCAGCGACAGGCCGCCGCCGACCGCCGTGCCGACGCTCTGGGCGATGCCCGCGAGGACGGTGGGGCCGATGCCGCTGCCGATCTGCAGGGCGGTGGCCGTGACCGCCGAGGCGGTGCCGTGGGCCCGCTCCGGCACGTCGCGCAGGCCGGTGACGGTGATGGCGGGGAAGGCCAGGCCCTGTCCGACGCCGGTGACGACCAGGCCGGCCAGGACCGGTCCGGCGTAGGGGCTGTGCTCCCCCGCCGCGCACCAGAGCAGTACACCGGCGGCGGTGAGCAGGAGGCCCGACACCAGGAGCGGGCGGGGCCCGCGGGTCCTCATCAGCCGTCCGGAGACCAGCGCGGCGGCGGCGACGGCCAGGCTGACCGGAAGGACCGCGAGGCCGGAGGCGGCCGGGGACATGCCGCGCACCTGCTGGAGGTAGAGCGGCAGCAGGAACAGCGTGCCGGTGACGCAGAAGTAGAACGCGCCGGCCACCAGCGCGGCGGTCCGCACGCCGCGCAGGCGCAGCAGGTCCCGGTCCAGCAGGACCGCGTCCCCGCCTCGGGCGCGGCCTCGGCGCCACCACAGGCAGCCGGCGGCCGCGGCGGCGGCGAGCGTCGCTCCGGCGAGCGGGCCGCCGCCGGGGCGGGCGGCCAGGTCCGCGCCGAGGACGGTCAGGGTGATCGCGGTCACCAGCGCGCCGGCGCCCGTCGGGTCGAGGGGGCGCGGGCGGTGCCGCGCGCCCGGCGGCAGCCACCGTACGGCGGCCACGGCGGTGGCCGCCGCGGCCAGGGCCTGCAGCGCGAAGACCCAGCGCCAGCCGAAGGCGCCGGTGACGACACCGCCGAGGACGAGGCCGGCTCCGTAGCAGCCCGCCTGCGCGGCGGAGAACACGCCCAGCGCGCGCGAGCGCATCGGCCCGTCGGCGTACACCGAGGTCAGCAGGGCCGTGGCGGCCGGCATCGTGACGGCCGCTCCCGCGCCTTGCAGGACGCGTCCGACCACGACCGGCCAGAACACGGGCGCCGTGAACGCGAGTACGGCGCCCGCCGCCACCGTCACCAGTCCGCCGACGAGGACCCTCCGCCGCCGCAGCCGGTCCGCCATGGCCCCGCCCCACAGCAGCAGGCCCGCGAACGCGAGGGCGTAGCCGGTCACCGCCCAGGACAGGCTCTGCGCCGAGGTGCCGAACCGCGCGCCCATCGAGGGCAGGGCGCTGTTGAGGATCGCGACGCCGCCGGCGTCCAGGCCCGCCGCCGCGCTCAGCACGGCCAGGGGCAGGTACCGGACCGGCCCCGGAGCGCCGGGCGCGGCCGGCTCGGGGCGAATGCACGCGGCCGGCTCGCGGGCCGGCTCGCAGGACACCAGCGGGGACGGAGGGGGCGGCAGCGGTTCGCCGGGACGTGCTGCGGGCATGGACGTGCTCCAGGAAGGACGGAAGGGGACGAGGGGCCGCGTGGGCGCACCGGCACGGCGGCCGCGGCCCCGTCGACGGCCAGTCTGGGCCGGGGCGTGCGCCGCGACGAGACACCGCCGGGGGCAGGCCCTGCGGGGGGTGGCCCCGGCAGGGCTACCCCCGGCCGGACGAGGGGCCCGATACTCGGTGCATGGCACCATCGGCGGAACTTCCCGGACTGGCCCACTTCCTGCGCACACGCAGGGCCCGGCTGACCCCCGAGGCCGCCGGTCTGCCCCGGACCGTCAGCCGCCGGCTGGACGGACTGCGCAGGGCCGAGGTCGCCACCCTGGCCGGGATCAGCCCCGAGTACTACACCCGGCTCGAACAGGGCCGGCAACGGCGCCCCTCGCCCGATGTCCTGGACGCGCTCGCCACCGCCCTGCAGCTCGACGCCGACGCCCGCCGGCACCTGCACCGCCTCGCCACCGGCGGCCCGGCGCAGCAGACCCGCCCGGCCGACGCGACGGTCCCGGCCGTGCCGGAGGCGACCCTGCGGCTGCTCGCCTCGCTCGGCCCGTGGCCGGCACACGTGGTCACGCCCATGCGCGACATCCTGGCCTGGAACGACGCCGAGGCCTGGCTGCTCCTCGACTACGCCGAACTCCCGGTCGAGCAAAGGAACTTCGCCTGGTTCGTGTTCTGCGACCCGCGGGCGCCCCGGCTCCTCACCGACTGGGAGAAGACGGCCCGGGGCAATGTGCACCGCCTGCGCCACGCGCTGGCCGCCGATCCGCACGACGAACGCGGCAACCGGCTCGTGGCCGACCTGGCGGCGCGCAGCAGCCGGTTCGCCGCGTTCTGGGAGGAGCACGACGTCCGCGGACCGGCCACCGGGAGCCACGGTTTCCGCCACCCCCGGGCGGGCCGGCTCGACCTGGACTACACCGCCTACGTCGTCCCCGGCACCGACGGCCTCGAACTCGTGGTCCTGACCGCGGAGCGGGACTCCCCCACCCACGAGGCGCTGCGGCAGGCGGCGGAGCGCCGGGGGGCCGGGCGGCCGTCCCACGGCGGTTCGGCGCACCGTCCGTGAGCTGCTAATATTCTTCTTGTCGCGAGGGAGATGATTCCTCGTCAGGCGTCAGTGGTGCTACCAGAGCACGTCCTACTTTCAGTAGGAAGAGTCCGTGCGACCCGGGCCTGGCGCTCCAGAGTCGGATGGGGTCCGGTACCTGCCAAGGTGCCGGGCCCCTTCCGCGTTCAGGGACGGCGGCGCCGGTGGCGGACGGCACCGGCCGCGGACCGTCGACGGCCGGACCGGCCCTCTTGGCCACTCCTCCGAGCGGGCCCCTCCCCCGGCCCGGCGCCGCCGGACGATCGGACGATTACCCGGCCCCGCCCCGCGCCCCTACCGTCGGGGGCACCCGCAGAGCGCTGTCGCCCCGTCGGGCCGGTTGCGGGAGGCGGGCGCCCGGGCCGGCTCCGCAGAGAGGCGTGCACCGTGTCCGTGGCCGCGAACTTCCGCAGGGCCAGGCAACTGACGGGCGGCCGGGTGCTGCTGTGGTCGCTGCTGGGCCGGCTGCCGGCCGCGATGGGCCCGATCGGCACGCTGCTGCTGGTCAGCGGGAGCACCGGCAGCGTGTGGTCCGGATCGGTGGTCGCCGGGGCGCTGGCGGGCGGTCAGGCGATCGGCGGCCCGGTCGTCGGCCGGCTCGCGGACCGGCGCGGGCAGCGGACGGTGGGGCTGGTCGCCGCCGTGGTCAACGCGGCGGCCCTGGTCGCGCTGGTCGCCGCGTCCCGGCACGGGCTCGCGCTCGGCTGGCAGATCGCGCCCGCCGCGCTGACCGGCCTGTCCGTCCCGCTGGTCGGCCCGCTGTCGCGCAGCCGCTGGGTCCGGCTGGCGGACGGCGACCCGGCGGCGACCTCCGCCCTGCTGTCCCTGGACGGGATCGTCGACGAGGTCTCCTTCACCGCCGGGCCGGCCCTGGTCGGCGTGCTCGCCACCGCCGCCTCGCCCGCCGCCGGCCTGCTCACCGCGGCCGCGCTGTCCGGTGTCTGCGCCACCCTGTTCGCGCTGCACCCCACGGCCGCACCGGGCGTCCCGGCGCCGCCGCACGCGCGGGGCCGCTCCGCCGGACGGCTGCTGAGCACGCCGTACGTCCTCCTCCTGGCCGGGATGGCGCTGCTGGGCGCCTGCTTCGGCTCGGTCCAGGTCGGCGTCACCGCGACCACCGAGGCGCTGGGCCGGCCGGGCACCGCCGGGCTGGTGTACGGGTTCCTCGGCTGCACCAGCGCGCTCGCGGGCGTCGCCACCGCCTCGATGCCCGCCCGCCGGGGCCTGGCGCCGCGCCTGCGGACGAGCGCGGCGCTGCTGTTCGCCGCCTCCTGCCTGCTGCTCCTCGCCGGCGGCGGCCTGGTGACGCTCACCGCGGCCGTCGGCCTGCTCGGGATCCCGGTCGCACCGCAGATCATCACGATGTTCGGCCTGGTCGAGCGCACGGTGCCCGCCGCCCGGCTCGGCGAGGCGATGGCGGCGCTGGTCAGCGCGCTGATCCTGGCCCAGTCGGCGGGCACCTTCCTCGCCGGCTGGGCGGCCGGCCGCTTCGCCCCGGGCGCCGCCTTCGCCGTCACGGCCGCCGCCGCGGCGGCCGCCCTGGTGCTCACGGCCTGCACCGCGACCGAGGGCCGCTACCGCCGCCGGGACGCCCCGGCCGGGACACCGGCCCCCCCGGACGGCGGCGCCCGCCGAGCAGCCCGGCCGGTGACCCGTCACCGGTGACCCCTGGTGGGCACCGGTGCGGCGTCTTGGCCCGGTGGCACACGCAGGGCAGCGTGTTGCCCGCACCGCGTCCGGTCGGCGGGTGCTCTCCGAGGAGCCGGGAGTCAGGCATGGGCCTCATCCACATCGAGCTGTTCGCAACCCTCGACCTCGTCGGGCAGGCGCCCGGCGGCCCCGACGAGGACCCGGCGGGGTTCCCGTTCGGCGGCTGGCAGGCGCCCCTGGTGGACGAGGCCACCGGGGCGCGGATCCTCGCCGCGTACGAGGGCACCGACGCCCTGCTGCTCGGCCGGCGGACGTACGACATCTTCGCCGCCTACTGGCCGCACCAGAAGGACGGCCCGATCGCCGAGCTCTTCAACCGCGTCCCCAAGTACGTGGCCTCGCGCGGCACCCCCGCCCTCCCGTGGGCCGGGTCCACCCGCCTCGGCCCGGACCTGGCCGCCGCGGTGCGCGGGCTCCGGGACCGGCACGAGCACATCAAGGTCGTCGGGAGCCTGGACCTGGTCCAGACCCTCCTGCGCGAGAAGCTCTTCGACCGGCTCGACCTCTGGGTGCACCCGATCGTGCTCGGCGTCGGCAAGAAGGTGTTCGACGGCGGCGCGGTGCCCACCAACCTGACGCTCCTCGAACCGCCGGTCGCCGGCCCGCGGGGCACCGTGTACCTGCGCTACGCACTCGCCGACGGCACACCCCGGACGGGGGACATGGGCGCGCCCGACCGAGGTCTCGGACAGGACGGCTGACCCGGCCGGGCACGGCCCGGGGACGCGGGTACGGGAGGCCGCCGTCCGGCCTCCCGTACCCGCGCGACCATCTACCGGTTCACGCCGCGACGGGCGCGGTGCGCGGGCGGTCGGTGCCCCGTTCCGCGCATGCCTCCTGCTGGAGGAGGACGGCGATCTGGTCGACGTCGTCGTTGACGTCGAAGAACCCCTGGATGTTCGGTGCGGCCGCGCCGTTGACGCCGACGAAGAAGGTGTAGAGGTGGCCGTCGTCCGCCTGGAGGTAGCCCGCGTACGTCTGCGCGTTGATGGCGAGCTGCTGGTTGAGCAGGTCGAATCCGATGATGGTGCCGGGCTTGGCGAAGACCTTGCCCTTGGCCGGGCAGTCGGTGGTGCAGTAGAGGGCGCCGGTACCGGACACCCCGAGGATCGGCAGTGAGGTGCGGAACGCGTCCGCGTCGGGGGTGCGCAGCCAGTACGCGAGCAGCTGGTTGAGCCCGGTGGGCGTGACGCGGTCGACGGGGACGTCACCGCGTCCGTCCGCCATCTGGAACTGGGTCGGGTCGACGTTCGCGGTCCGGGTGAGGAAGTCGCGGATGACCGGGAAGCCGTCGAAGCAGTTGCTGCTGCCGTGGTTGACGGCCATGTTGCACAGGGCCAGGTTGGCGCCGAGGTTGTGGCTGACGTTCAGGATCAGCTTGGCGTAGTCGCGGTAGGGCGGGGAGACGAAGGCGGCCACCCGGGGGTCGCCGGTGTACGAGGCCGGGAGCGTGCCGTCCGGGTTGGGGCCGGTCGGCGGGGCGGTGACGGTGACCCCGGCGCGGCCCAGGGCCTCGATCAGGGCGGTGCGCCCGAAGGCGTTGGGGTCCTGGATCGGCGAGTTCTTCAGGGCGGGCGGGGCGTCGGCGGCGATCGTGCCGGAGAGCGTGATCGCCGTGCCGTCGGGGGAGGCGGAGACCTGGATGTCGGTGGTGCCGCCGGCCTCCACCGTCCGGACGGCCGAGGTGACCTGGTACGGCGCGACCTGCGGGCGCCAGCTCAGCTGAGCCGGCTGCCCGGGGGTGGTCGGTGTGCTCAGCAGGTCGATCACGTTGTCGTTGATCATGAGGGGTGTCGGCTGGGGGCTGATCGGCGGGGGTGTGAACAGCCGCGCGTCGATGACGACATCGCCGTCGACGGTGGTGATGCCCGAGTCGTGGACCTGCCGGGCGATCTGGTCCAGGCCGGCGAGCGGGTCCTCCGGCGTGAGGGTGGCGCCCGGGACGTCGTCGGCGTAGGTGTGGTCGATGGGGGTGAAGTCGACCGACCCGTCCGGCTTCGTCCGGCCGCCCATGGTGAGGTCGCCCTGGGCGACGAGCACCAGGTTCCCGGTGAGGGTCGATCCGTCGAGGCGGCCGACGGCGTTCACCGGCGTGGTGAAGCGGTGGTCCGGGCCGAGGTCGTGCCAGGCACCGGAGATGGTGACCAGCTTGATGGTCGAACCCGGCATGAGGAACTCGTCGGGGTGGGAGGAGTGGACGACCCGCCCGTCCGCCGGGTCGATCTCCAGCACGCTCCACTGCGCGTGCTTGTACGCGGGTTTGTTCATGATCGCCGTGATGTCGGGCCCGAAATCGCCCTGCGGGTTCTCCGCGGGTGCGGCGGCGGCGGTACCCGCCACGACCACGAGCGCGACGCCGGCGGTGGCCCAGACCCGAAGCAGACCACGGATCCTTGATCTCATTCGCCCAGCCGTTTCTGGAGTCGGAAGCCCCGCTCCGCGGGGCGCTCTCGGCGCATGGTAGGTGCACGGACTCCGGGGGCGGGGCTGCTGCGCGGTCTGCCGACGGCGTGTGGTGTGAAGATCCTTCGATCAGTCGAAAGCAGGCACCCGTCCGACCGGCCGGCCGCCGCGGCGACGGTCGGTCAGTTGGGGGCGGCCGTCATGGAGGCGACCGCCTCGGCCACACTGGACCGGTAGTTGCCCATCTTGGGGTCCAGGACCCGTGCGCCGCTGCCGAGCGGGAAGTTCCGGGTGGCCGCGAGGGGCATGCCGCCCTCGTCGTCGGCCAGCACGTTGAACTCGTTGATGCCGGGCACGGTGCCGGTGGTGGCACCGCTCGGGTCGACGTCGAGCACCGCGTAGGCGTTCTGGCCCGCCGGGACCGCGAACCGCGTCGTGCCGCTGGCGAGCACCGGCTTGAGGTTGTTGCTCCGGTCGCGGGCCGCGGAGTCGCCCAGGTCCACCCCCGGGGAGGAGCTCACACTGCAGGCGCTCGCACCGTTGTTGCGCACCTCGATGACCCACTGGGTGGGTGCCCCGGCGCGGGCCGTCGCGCGGACCGCGAGGTTCTGGATGTCGCACGGGCGGGCGGCGGCCCCGGCGGCCCCGCCGTCGGTCCGGGTGCCGCCCGACGGGCTCGCGGCGGGCGGCTTCTGCGGGGTGTGCGTGGCGCTGTGCGAGGCCGCGCCGGTGGCCGGCGCGCCCGCTGTGGGGGAGCCGCCGGCCGCCGGGCCGGCCGCCGGCGGGGGCGTGACGGCCACCGTGGACGTCGCGGAGGCCGCCGGGCCGGCGGCCGTGTCGGAGTTGCCGGGCCCGCAGGCGGTCACGGCGAGCCCGGCCCCGACGACGAGGACGACGGAGGCGAGCAGCGGGCGACGGTGACGGACGGACATGGTGGCTCCCCGATGGCGATGCACGATGCGCGAGGCACGGTGTGTGCTGACTGCGTGGACACCTCACAAGACGGCGGACCGACGGCATTCGGTGCCACGTCCGGCGTCACAGTCGTCAGGACATGACAGGGATCGGACTGTGACACTCCATCAGCTGCCGAACGGTTGACACGGACGCGCGGGACGGCTCCACGACACCGAGGGCTCGGCGGGATCGAGGACACCGCAGGAAAGACGACAGGAGATGTCGGGTTCTGCGGGGAGAGTAGGGGTCACGGTCGGTGCCGTGGTGGCGCCGGCCGGGACGACCGACGGACGGACAAGGACCCCCATGCGCGAAACACCCGAGGAGCTCGACCGGCTCCAGGCCCTCCTCGACGCCTCGCTCTCCCGCTCCACCGCGCACCTGCGGTCGATCATCAGCGACGAGCGCACGCTCACCGCCGAACAGCTCACCGGTGTGCTCACCGGCATGTGCACGCTCGCGCTGTCCACCGTGACGGCGAAGGGCGAGCCTCGGATCAGCGCCGTGGACGGGCACTTCCTGCACGGGAAGTGGCACTTCGGCACCGCGCGCGGCGCCGCCAAGGCCCGGCACCTCGCCGCCCGGCCCGCCGTCAGCGCCGCGCACCTACGCGGCGAGGACCTGGGCGTGTTCACCCACGGCACCGCCGAGGTCCTCAACCCGCTCGACGGCGAGCCGGCCGCCGACTGGCCGGACCTGCTCGCCTACTTCCGGGACTTCTACGGCGACGACGCCTTCGACTGGGAGAAGGACGTCGTCTACTACCGGCTGCACCCGCACTGGATGGCCGTGTTCGCCCCCGACCTCGCCAAGCTCGGCGGGACGGCGGACGGGGCGTGACGTCGTGGCGCCTTGATGCCGTGGCCCCGTGATGCTGTAGCGCCGTGACCCCGCCCGCACCGGACCCGCCCGGACCCACCCGGGCCCGGGCCGCCGCACCCGGCGAGAATGGTGCCGCGCCCGCGCCCCGGAGGTCCGGGCGCACCGAACGGCGGCAGGCGGCGGAAGGAGCGGTGGGGTGCGGGCGAGCCGGGCCATCGCGCTGATGCTGCTCCTCCAGACCCGGCGGACGATGACCGCCGCCGAGCTCTCGGCCGAGCTGGAGGTCTCCGAGCGCACCGTACAGCGGGACGTCGCCGCCCTGGTCGAGGCCGGAGTGCCGGTGTACGCCGAACGCGGGCGCGGCGGGGGCTACCGGCTCGTCGACGGCTACCGCACCCGCCTCACCGGCCTCGAACGCGCCGAAGCCGAGGTCCTGCACCTGGCCGGACTGCCCGGCCCGCTGCGCGACATGGGCCTGGCCGGGCCGGCCCTCGCCGCGCGGCTGAAGGTCGCCGCCGCCCTGGGCGACGCCCCCGCGGCCGCCGCGCGGCGGTTCCACCTCGACGCGCCGGCCTGGTTCCGCGACGCCGAACCCCCACCGCTGCTCGCCGAGGTGTCGCGCGCCGTCTGGGAGGACCGGGTGCTCCACGGCCGCTACGCGGCGCGCGGCGGCACCCGGGACCGGCGGCTGGAACCGTACGGCCTGGTGCTCAAGGCCGGCCGGTGGTACCTCGCGGCGCGCGGCCCGAGCGGCAAGGTCGGCACGTACCGCGTCGACCGCTTCGAGACCGCCGAGGCCGGTGACGAACGGTTCGAGCGCGACCCGGAGTTCGACCTGGCCGGCTACTGGGACGCGGCGGCACGGGAGTTCACCCGCGCGATGCTGCGCGAGCGGGCCGTGGTGCGGCTGAGCCCGCTCGCCGTCGAACACCTCGCCGTCCTGCTGGAACCGACCGCCGCCGCCGACGCCCTCGCCACCGCGGGCCCCCCGGACGCCGACGGCTGGGTCACCGTGGCCCTGCCGGTCGAGACCTGGGACATCGGCTACCTCGAACTCCTGCGCCTCGGCCCGGAGGCCGAGGTCCTCGACCCGCCCGCCCTCCGCGCCCGCCTGGCCGAGGCCACCCGCCGCGCCGCCGCCCTCTACGCCTAGGCCAACCGAAGGATGGGCCCCGGGTTCGGGGGGACGGGGCAGCGCGCGCGGGTGTGATGGCAGGATGAGGGCATGGTGTCGAATCAGCCCTGGACGGGTCTTCACGGGGACCTGCGGGCGGCGAAGGCATCGGTGTACGACCCGGGCGGCTTCGTCTGCTCACGTCCGGTGCCCGAACCGGAGAGTGCCGAGTACGCGGCTTGCGCGTTCACGCTCGACGACCGCTCGGTCCGGTTCCGCGTGGGCAAGACCACTCCGACGAAGGCGGGCCAGTTCGTCACGGTGTGGCAGCGGTCCGAGGAGGGTCCGATCCGGCCCTTCGACTCCGACGACGGAGTGGACCTCTTCGTCGTCAGCAGCCGCGACGACGACGGTTTCGGACAGTTCGTGTTCCCGCGCGAGGTGTTGTGCGAGCGCGGCATCGTCTCCCGCGACGGCTCCGGCGGGAAGCGCGGGTTCCGCGTCTACCCGCCGTGGGTGGCCACGACCAGCCGGCAGGCCGGCCGCACGCAGGGCTGGCAGGCGGACTTCTTCCTCGACCTCGGTCAGGGCGGGCCCGCCGACCCGGTGCTCGCCCGGGCCCTCTACCACCCGTAGCCGCCCGCCGCGATGACGTGGGAGCGCCGTCAGCGGTGCGGGGTCGGGAGTGTTCCGGCGGTGACGTCCCAGCCGGTGTCGGGGGAGCCCACGTCCGCGCGGGCGCCGGGGCCGGGGCCGGGGCCGTGGAGGCGTCCGCCCTGCCCCGGTGGGGGGCAGACGGGCAGGGCGGACGCCACGTGGGGGGCGGTGGTGCACATGTGGGGGCTCCGGGAGGTTCGCACGTCACCGGGCGGAGGAGGGGCGGGCCGTGGGGGGCCGTTCGCCTCCGACCGGACGAATGAGTCGATCCTCACTCCGCCCGATCACAGGCATCTAACATGTCGATAACATCGGTCCAAGATCAATATGATGGTTCGTCACGTGCTTCGTCACGTGCGGGGAGGGGGTCGGCATGGGGATCAGGTTCGAGTTGCTCGGACCGCTCCGGGTGGAACTCGACGGACGGCCGGTACCGATCACCGGCCCCAAGGTACGGACGCTCCTCGCCCTGCTCCTCGGCTCACCCGGCGAGACCGTCCGGGTCGACAGCCTGCTGGACCTGCTGTGGGACGGCGATCCGCCCCGCACCGGGCTCGCGTCCCTGCACAACCACGTGAACCGGCTGCGGACGGCACTCGGCCCGTACGGCACCCGGGTGCGCTCGGCGCCCAAGGGCTACCGGCTGTCCGTGGAGCGGGACGAACTGGACCTCACCGCCTTCACCGCCGCGGCCGACCGCGCGCGCGACGCGCACGAGCGCCGGGACTGGCCGGCCGTCGCGGCGGAGACCGCCGGGGCCCTCGCCCTGTGGCGGGGCGAGCCGTTCGGCGACATACCGGTGCTGGCCGGCTCCCCCCGGGCCGCCCGGCTGCGCGAGACCCGCCTCACCCTGCTGGAACGGAGCTTCGCCACCGGCCTGCGCACCGGCCGCCACCGCGACCTGGTCGCGGAGCTGACCGCGCTGACCGCCGAACACCCGCTGCACGAGGCGTTCCACGCCCAGCTGATGCTGGCGCTGCACGGCTCCGGGCGCACCGCCGAGGCGCTGGAGGTCCACCGGGTGCTGCGGGCGGCCCTCGCCGAGGAGCTCGGCGTCGACCCGGGCGGCCTGGTGCGGGACGCCCACCGCGAACTGCTGGCCGCGGACTCCCCGCCGGCCGCACCGACCCGCGCCGCGCCTGCCCGCACCTCGTCGGACCACGCCTCGTCGGACCGCACCTCGCCGGATCGCGCCTCGTCGGCCACCAAGCCGGCCGCGCCGCATGCGGCACCCCCGACAGCGCCCGCGCCCGCCGCGCCCGGGACGGCCGTCCGCGTCCCGCACCAGTTGCCCCGGCCCGCCTCCGCCCTGATCGGGCGCGAACGCGAGCTGGAGCAGCTGACCGCCGCGCTCGCCGCGCCACGGGAGGCCGCTGCCACGGACGCCGCCGACGACGCCGACGTCGATGCCGCCGCCGATGCCGCCGGGACCGTCCCGGTGGTGGTCGTCTACGGCATGGGCGGCCTGGGGAAGACCACCCTCGCCGTGCACGCCGCCCACCGCCTGCGGACGGCGTTCCCGGACGGACAGCTGTACGTCGACCTCAACGGCTACGGCAACGGCCCCGGACGCGAACTGCGGGACGTCCTGGCGCGGTTCCTCACCGACCTGGGCGTCGACGGGTCCGCCCTGCCCGAGCACCTCGACGACCGGGCCGCCCTCTACCGCGACCGGCTGGCCCGGCGCCGCGTCCTCGTGGTCCTGGACAACGCGCACGACCTCACCGGCATCGCCCCGCTGATCCCCGGCACCGGACCGTCCGCGGTGATCGTGACCACCCGCCGCGCCCCCTCCGGACAACTCGACGCCATCCGCGTCCCGTTGCAGCCGCTCGGCACGGAGGGCCGCGACCTGCTCGCCCTGGTCTGCGGCGAGGACCGGGTCGCGGCCGAGCCGGAGGCCGTCGAACGCATCCTGGCCGTGTGCGGCGGCCTGCCCCTGGCCATCCGCCTCGCCGGCGGCCGGATCGCCAACCGCGCGAACTGGCCGCTGAGCGTGCTCGCCGACCGGCTGGAGGAGGCCCCGCAGACGCTGGAACTGCTGACCGGGGACGACACCTCGGTGCGGGCCGCGTTCGCCATGAGCTACCAGGCGCTGCTGGAGGACGACGGCCCGGGGGAGGCGGCCTCCGCCCGGGCCTTCCGCCTGCTGGGCGTCTGGCCGTGCTTCCCGCTGTCCCCCGAGGTGGCCTCGGCCCTGCTCGGCGAGCCGGTCGACCGCACGCTCGACCTGCTGGACACCCTGGTCGACGCCCAGATGCTCCAGTCGCCCGCCCCGCGCACCTACGTCCTCCACGACCTGGTCGCCGGCTACGCGACGGAACTGGCACGCACCCGGGAATCCCCGCAGGGCCGGGCGGCCGCGCTCGACCGCCTGCTGGCCTGGTACGCCCGCGCCGTCCACCACGCCGGCACGCTCTGCACCCCCTACTGGGGCGACACCGAACCGGTGGACGGGCTCGCCCCCTCCCCCGCGCCGCTGCCCCGGCTCGCCTCCCCCACCGACGCCCTGGCCTGGCTGCGCCAGGAGATGCCGTCGATCCGGGCGGCCGTCCGCCGGGCCGGCGCCTCCGACCGCCCGGAACCGGCCTGGCAGATCGTCGGCCTGCTCACCGGGTACGGCACCAGCTACTGGTGGGAGGGCCACTGGAGCCCCCTGGTGACGGACGCGCTGGGCCTCGCCCGGGCCCACGGGGCGCGACGGGCCGAGGCCCGGCTGTACGTCGTCCTCGCGACGATCCACGGCCACGACTGGGACCACGCCGCCTGCCTGGCGCACCTGGCCACCGCCGAGGGGATCTACGCCGAGGAGGGCGTCAAGGAGGGCCTGGCCATGGTCCTGCTCGTCCGGGCGCTGACCTTCCTCAAGGAGGGCCGGGTCGACGAGGGCCTCGCGACCGCCCACCGGTCCATCGACCTGTTCCGGGCCGTAGACGGCCGGGACAACCCCGCGGCCCAGTGCACCCTGGCCAGGATGCTCCTGGCCACCGGGAACGCCGAGGAGGCCGAGCGGATCTTCCGTCGGTACCTGGAGGTGTTCCGCCGCGAACTGCCCTCCCTGGTACCCACCACACTGACCAGCCTGGGCCAGTCCCTGGCCGCCCTCGGCCGGTCACGGGACGCCCTGACGGCCCTGGCCGAGGCGCTGTCCGTCGCCGAAGCCCTCGACGACCACAACGCCGCCGCGGTGGCGCTGCAGGCGACCGCCGCCGTGCACGCCCGTGCCGGACGGGCCGCCGCCGCCCGGGACTGCTGGACGGCGGCCCTCGCCCTGGCCCGCAGGGCGGGCCTGCGGAAGGTGACCGCCGAAAGCCTCGCCGGGCTGGAGTCCCTGGCGCCGCCGGTACCCGTGACGTTGCCCGCGCCGCTGCCACTGCCCTGACCGTCCGGCCGGCCGTCGGCGGGCCCGCAGTCGGCGGCCGGCAGTCGGCGGCCGGCAGGTGAATTCCACGGCATTCCCCGGTGAACCCCCGCCATTCGGCGGGGGCACTTCCCTGCCGCCCGGAGGGAATTTCCCAAGGTATTTCCAGAAATCGGGAAAGAGTCCGGACGGTGACGAAAAGCACCCGCCCACCACCGTCGACACCGGATTCCGGCCCGGCCTGACCTCGCCTATTAAACAGGCTGTCAATTTCACGGAACCTGGTGCTCACTATACGATCCCTTGGGAATCGAACACTGATCCCGCGGGCCCGAACAGCGAACCCACATTCGCCGGCCCGCCCCCCCTGGGCAGAAGAGCGACTTCGCCCACCCCCTACGCAAGAACGTGGCCATGCATTCCCACACCGCCCACATCGACGGCTTCCACTACGGCTGGATCAACCCGGCCCTGTCCTACCTCATCGCCTGCACCGGCGCGGCACTCGGACTGCGCTGCACCGTACGGGCCCTGACCCTGCCGCCGGCCCGCCGGCTGGGCTGGCTGCTGCTGTCCGCGGTCGAACTCGGCTGCGGCATCTGGACCATGCACTTCATGGCGATGATGGGCTTCTCCGTCACCGGCTCCGCGATCGTCTACCGCGTCCCCGAGACCCTCGGCAGCCTCCTGCTGGCCATCGTCGTGGTCGGCGCCGGCGTCCTCTACGTCGGCTACCGCCGCCGCACCCTGGCCTCCCTGCTGATCGGCGGCACCGTCACCGGCCTCGGGGTCGCGGCCATGCACTACCTCGGCATGGCCGCCATGCAGGTCCAGGGCCAGGTCTCCTACGACCCCCTGCTGGTGACCGTCTCCATCGCCATCGCCGTGGCCGCCGCCACCGCCGCCCTGTGGATGACCCTCAACATCACCGGCTTCGCGGCCTCGCTGGCCGCCTCCCTCATCGCCGGGGTCGCGGTCACCGCCATGCACTACACCGGGATGGCCGCCGTCTCCGTCCGGCTGGACGACAGCTTCCAGTCCAACGGCCTGCCCGCCTCGCAGTTCATCGTCCCGCTGGCCGTCGCCATCATGGCCGTCATCGCCATCGGCGGGTTCGCCCTCGCCCTCTCCCCGCACGACCCGGCCGACGCACCGGCCCGGGAGCCCCTGCGCGTCAAGCTCTTCGACCGCAGCGGCTGACCCACCGCAGCGCCGCGCGTGCGGCACACAGACCGCGAAGCCGGTCCGGCAGTCCGCCGGACCGGCTTCGCGGCATCAGGAGCAGGTGAGCCGCCGCGCGAACGCCCCAGCCCTCACAGGAACTTGAAGACGTCCTTGAACAGGCGCCAGGCCTTCTGCCCGACGGTGGCGGTGGCCCGCCAGCGCGCCTCCGCCTCGACGCTGGCGCGGGTGACGGCGAGCTCCTTGCCCGTGGTGCGGACCAGGTCGAGCCGGTGCGTACCGGCCGTCAGGGAGTTCAGGTGGTAGGTGCCGATGCCGAGCCGGGCCGCGGCCTCCTCCTGGGTCATCCAGTCGCCCCCCGGCGGCAGGGCGCGGTAGGGGAACGGTATCTGCGGCAGGTCGTCGATCCACGTCTTCACCAGGGCATTCTCCCCGAGGCCGCCCGTACTCCCGGCGCCGGGGCGGCCGCACCCCCGTGGCGGTCGCCCCGGCGCCGTGCCGGGCCGTGGGCCCGGCCGTGCCGTGGGCCGGGCCTACGGGTGGTAGACGACCTCGGGGAAGGCCTTCGACGGGCCGTCGAGCAGCTTGCCGCAGTGGCGGCCGCGCAGGTGGAGGTCGAAGAAGGCGCGCGGGTAGGCCTGCTGGATGAGGGTGCCGCGGTCGGGGTCGAGGGTGCCGACCTGGGACTGGATCTGCTGCTCGGTCAGGCCGAGCAGCTTCCCGGCCTGCGGGATCAGCGTCATGTTGTCGCCGTACGAGGAGTGCACGGCGCCGGTGACCTGGACGTCGAGGCGCCAGCCGCGCAGGTGGCCCCAGAAGGTCTCGACGTAGGGGCTGGTGGCCCGGTTGTAGATGGCGGTCATCATCATGAACGGACGGTCGATGTCGGTGGTGATGGCGGGGTTGCACTCCATCCGCCCGTCCAGGGTGAGCCCGGCCCGGATCCGCTGGTCGGCGACCATGGCGAGGCCGACGGCCGTGCCGCCCTTGGACCAGCCGGCGGCGCCGATGTTCCGCGCGTCCAGGCCGCCGAGCAGGCCGGCCGGCAGGGCGCGGCCGTCGACGTCGGGGTTGCGGCCGTTGGCGAGGTCGACGACGCGGTCGAGGAGGAAGAGCAGGTCGGCGGCGTAGTCCCGCGGCGCCACGGGGGCGACGCTGTCCCGGGTGACGACGGTCCCGTCCGGGAACTCGGTGATGCCGTCGTGGGTGTGGTCGACGGTGACGACGGCGAAGCCGTGGCTGGCCAGCTCCTGGACCATGATCGTGTGGTCGGCGCGGTGGCTGCCCGCGCCGTGCGAGTAGAGGACGACGGGCAGCGGCCGGCCGGCGCGGTGGACGGGCGCGCCCTGGTGGCCGGCGGTGAGCGGGGCGAGCGCGAGCGGGAGCGGGAAACCGACGTCGTCGAGGAAGGCCTTCAGGGCGCCGTCGGTCATCCAGGGGGCGAGCGGGTACGCGTCGGCGTCCGCAGTCCGGGCCGGGTACCAGACGGTGGCCATCAGCTCGCGGAACCGGCCGGGCCGGGCGTTCGGGTCGAGCCGGGACTCGTCGCGCAGGTGCAGCGGCACCATGCCCACCGGGAAGGGGCCGGTGGGTGCGGTCAGGGTGAGCCGCGCGGGCGAGCCGGTGCCGGTGCCTGTGGGGGCAGGAGCGGGAGCGGGAGCGGGGGCGGGGGCGGCCGAGGCGGCGCGGGCGAGGCCGAGCGGCGCGACGGCGCCCAGGGCGAGGGCGGTGCCCAGCATGCGGCGGCGGGTGGGTCCGGTGCGGTGGGCGACCGGCGTGGTGTCCATCGGCGTGGTGTCCATGCCCGGAACGGTGTCACGGGGGGCGGACGGGCGGCATCGGCCCACCGGTTGATCATCCGTCACCACGCATTGGCCCAGGGGTTTACATCCCCGGGCTGATGCGGAGCGGCCCTCGGCCGCAGGGCCCGCCACCGCGCCCGCCTCACATGACGAGGCACCGGCCCGCGAGCCGGTGCCTCGTCAGAGCGGAGCCGTGCGGTCCTAGATCGCGGCCCAGCCGGTCCAGTTGCCCTCGACGGTGCGGACGCGGCTCCAGATCCGGCCGTCGGTGCCCCGCGCGCCGATCTCGAAGTTGCCGCCGCCCGTGTCCGAGGCGAGGATGCCGACCGGGCCGGCCAGGGTGCCGCCCATGGACAGCCAGCCGCTCTTGCTGCCGGACTTGTCGGTCCAGCGGGTCCACACGGCGCGGTCGGTGCCGATGACGAAGACCTCCTGGCGGCCGTCCCGGAAGTAGTACGTCGCCGTGCCGTCGCCGTACGAGCCGCCGCAGATGTACTTGCCGCCCCACACCGGGCTGCTGCACGTGCTGGTGCCGTCGGTGCCCTTGCCGGTGCCGGGGACCGTACGGCCCGTGTCCGCCGCGCTCGCGGGCACCGCCGCGACGGAGAGCGCGGCGAAGGCGGCCGCGGAGACGGCGAGGGCCTTGATGAACTTCATGACTGCTCCAGAGGAGAGACGTGACGACCGGTCGGGCCCGGACGAACGGCCGGGCCCTCACCAGTGCTGACGGAGGCACCCGCGCGACGGGTTCAACTGTCCGGGCACTCGCGTCGGTTCGGCTCCCGGCGACGGCACGCGCGTGCCGCGTCGGCCCGGCTCCCGCCCGCACGTCAGCCGTGCACGTCAGCCGCGTCCGCCGCCCGCCCGCCGCCCGCCGCCCGCCCGTCAGCCGCCCGGGGCCGGGGGCAGCCGGAAGCCGACCTCGGCGCCGCCGCCGGGTGCGGCGGTGGCGAAGACGGTGCCGCGGTCGGCGGCGACGAGGTCGTGGACGATGGCCAGGCCCAGCCCCGAGCCCGGGGTGGACTGGGTGCCGGCGGCGCGGTAGAAGCGTTCGAAGACGGCCTGCCGGTCGTCGGGTGCGATGCCGGGCCCGTGATCGCGCACGGCCAGCCGGGTACCGGTGACGCGGATCTCCACCGGGGTGCCGTCCGGGCTGAACTTGACGGCGTTGCCCACCAGGTTGTCCACGCAGCGCTGCAGGGCGCGCGGCCGGGCCAGCACCGTGACGGGCCCCTCGGCGGTGACGGCGATCTCCCGGCCGGTGCGGCGGCGGAAGCGCCGGGCGCTGTCCTCGGCGGCGGCCGGCAGGTCGAGCGGCTCCGGGTCCTCCGCGGCCTGCTGGTCGGTGGCCAACTCGACCAGCTCGCGCACGAGTTCGTCGAGCGCGACGGTCTCGGTGACCAGGGTGGCGAGGATCTGCTCCTCGTCCTCGGGGGCGAGCCGGCCCCGGGCGCGCTGGAGGAGTTCGGCGCAGCCGCGTACCGAGGTCAGCGGGGTGCGCAGTTCGTGGCTGGCGTCCTGTACGAGGCGCTGCTGCTGCTCGCGGGAGCGGCGCAGCGCGCCGACCATGGACTCGAAGGCCCGGGTGAGGCCGCCGACCTCGTCGCGTCCGGCGGCGGGCAGCGGGGTGGCCAGGTCGCGGGTGGTGGTGATGTGCTCGGCGGCGAGGGCCAGGCGGCGCACCGGGCGCAGGATCCGGCCGAGGACGAGCCAGCTGAGCAGGGCGCAGGCGGCGGCCGCTGCCACGCTGGTGGCGGTGATGCGGTGCAGGAACGCTTCGTCGACCTCGGTGGCTCCGGCGTAGGTCTGGCCGACCATCACCGCGCCCTGCCCATCGGGGCGGGCCTGGGTGAGGATGCCGTAGGGGGTGCCGTCGACGGTGACGTCCTCCTGGTGGGAGCCCTGCCCGGTGCGGGCGACCTCCAGGGCCCGGGCGGAGACCGGCAGCGCCGGACCGCCGGGGGCCAGCGGCCGGGCGGTGCCGTCGGCGGGGAGCAGCTGTTCGACGGTGTCGGGCCGGGCGGGCGGGAGCCGGTCGAGTTCCAGGGCGGCGAGCACGGTCTGGGCCCGGTCCTGGAGGCTGCGGTCGAGCTGTTCGGCGACCAGGGTGCTGACGCCCCGGTAGGCGGCGGCGACGGGTACGGCGATCGCCAGCAGGACGGAGGCGAGGACCACGAGGCCGATCCTGGTGCGCAGCATCAGGCGGTCCGGGCGGTGTAGCCGACGTTGCGCACGGTGTGGATCAGCCGGGGTGCGCCGTCCTCCTCGGTCTTGCGGCGCAGGTAGCCGACGTAGACGTCGAGCGAGCGCGAGTCGGTGTCGAAGTCGTAGCCCCAGATGCGCTCGTAGATCTGGTGGCGGGTCAGGACGGTGCCCTGGTTGCGCAGGAGCAGTTCCAGCAGGTCGAACTCGGTCTTGGTGAGGTCGAGCCGTCGGCCGGCGCGGTGGGCCTGGCGGGCGGCGGGGTCCAGGGCGAGGTCGGCGAGGCCGAGTTCGGGGCTTTCGCCGCTCCCGGTGCCGAGCAGGCCGGTGCGGCGCAGCAGGGCGCGTATGCGGGCCAGCAGTTCCTCGGTGGCGAAGGGCTTGGCGAGGTAGTCGTCGGCGCCGGCGTCCAGTCCGGCGACCCGGTCGCCGAGCTGGTGGCGGGCGGTGAGGACGAGGACGGGCAGGCGGTCGCCGCGCCGGCGCAGCATCCGGCAGAGGGCGAGGCCGTCGAGTCGGGGCATGACCACGTCCACCACCGCGAGGTCGGGGCGCCGGTGCTCCAGGAGGTCCAGGGCTTCCTGGCCGTCGGCGGTGGTGAGTACCCGGTAGCCCTCGAAGCGGAGCAGGTGGTCGAGGGTGTTGCGGACGCCGGGGTCGTCCTCGACGACCAGGATGGTGCGCCCTGCGGCGGTGGGATCTGTCATGGTGTCATTTTCGCTGGTGGCGGGCGTGGTCATGCCGGTCGGTCAACGCGTCAGCGGGGGACGGGGACGACGGGGACCGGCGGGATCTGCGCGAGGCAGGAGGTGTCGCCGACCTCGCCGGTGCGGATGAAGCGGGCCGAGATGTCCAGCGTGCAGCCGGTGGACTCCATCTCCGGGACGTGCCCGCTGTTGGGCACGGAGACGAAGGCGCTGTGGCGGAACTGGGCGGCGGACAGCCGGGAGTTGGCCTCGGGGGTGTTGGTGTCGAGGTCGCCGGAGAGCACCAGGACGGGCACGTCGGGCAGGTTCTTCAGGTCGGTCGGCTGCGGGCGGGCGGTGCCGCGGCGCGGCCAGTCCAGGCAGTTGTCGCCGCCGTCGGTCTGGCCCTCGGTCCAGCCCTTGGCGCTGAAGGCCCCGAAGTCGGCCGGGTCGGCGGCGGCCAGAGCGGCGCGGTACTGGCGGCGGCGCTCGGCCGGCGGGGCGTCCGGGTCCCAGGCGCGGGCGTAGTCGTTGCAGGTGACGGCCAGGAAGGAGGCCTGGTCCTCGGTTCCGGTGTGCTCGACCTCGGCGCGTACCAGGGCGGTCAGCGGTCGCTCGTCGCCTGCGGCGAGGGCGTGCAGGGCGGCGGGCAGGGCTCCGAGCAGCCCGGGCTCGTCGGGGTGCAGGCCGATGCCGCGGGTGGCGGGCTCGTACAGCAGGTCGGCGAGCTTGTCCTCGCCGAAGACCACGGTGCGCGGCCGGCCGGCGAGGGAGGCGGTCAGCACCAGGGGGCGGGTGCGCAGCCGCTCGGTGACGGCGGCGAGGTCGTGCACGACGGTGTCCGGGTCGCAGGCCCCGCTGCGCTCGCAGATCCGGCGCAGGGTCAGGGAGACCTGCTGGGCGCCGGGCCGGGCCAGGGAGTCGAAGGCGAGCGGGTAGGCGCCGGAGAGCACCATCTTCTCGACCCGCTCGGGGTGGCGGTCGGCGTAGACCGGCATCAGGTAGGTGCCGTACGACAGGCCGTAGAGGACGAGTTTGGGTGCGCGCAGGCGCTCGCGGGCGGCGTCGAGGTCGTCGGCGGTGGCGGCGCTGGTGTAGGCGCGGGCGCGCGGGCCGAGTTCCTCGGCGCAGTCGGCGACGGCCCGGCGCTGGCCGGCGCGCGGGGCCCAGCGGTACTCGGCCTCGGTGACGTCGCAGGGCAGCCGGCCGGAGCGGCCGGTGCCGCGCGGGTCCAGCAGGAGGACGTCGTGGTCGTCCAGTACTCCCTGCAGGGCGGCGGCCACCTGCCGGGCGCGGTCGATCATGGTCTCGCCGGGGCCGCCCGGGTTGAGCGCGACGGTGCCCTTGGCCGGGCCGGGGAGGCTGTGGCGGACCACCGCATAGCTCACGTCGATGCCGCCCAGGCGCGGTTCGTCCGCGACGAGCGGGCGGCGCATGGTCGTGCAGTCGACCCGGTGGCCGGGGACGGTCGGGCACCACGCGGGCCCGGCCTTCGGCTTGCCGGGGGCGGCCTGCGCGGGCTGGGCGGCGGCCATTGGCAGTGCGGCCGCCAGCACCGCCAGGGCCGCGGCGGCCAGGGCGGCCCGCCGGGGGCGCTTGGCGCTGTTCGCGGTGGTGTGGGTGGTCGCTGTGCTCGCCGTGTTCGTGGTGCTCGCGGTGCTCGCGGTGCTTCCCGTGTTCGCCGTGTTCGTGGTCATCGCCGTGCCCTCCGTACGTCCTGCGGTCGGTGTGGGCACGACCTTGCCGGGTGCCCGTCAGCCGTTCGGCAGAGCGACGGCAAAGGCGTGTAAGAACCCGGCGGACATGAATGCGGAGCCCGGCTCGGCGGTGTCACCCCGTCGGCCGAGGAGGCCCGGCGGGCGCTGCGCGACCCGGCGAAGTACCGCCGGGCGGCCCCGGCCACCCGGCTCTGACGTCAGGTCCGGGTCCCGGCTCCCCGAGAACGACGGGCCGGGCGCTCAGGCACCGCCGTGCTCGGACGCCGCCGTACTCAGGCGCCGCCGGCGGGCGGGGTCCGGCCGACCTGGAGGTGGTAGTCCACGGCGGTGGCGAACCCGCCCGAACTGCCCCGCAGGCTCAGCTCGTGACGGCCGGGGGTGAGCGGCTCCATCCGCACCCACAGGCCGCACGCGTACCGGTAGGCCTTGCCGGACGCGGCCCCGCCGGTGAAGGGGTTGCCCTTGACCGAGTCGAACTCGGTCGGGGTCGGCTCGATCCGCTCGACCGTGAGGGCGCGCCCGTCGAGGGTGGCACCGCCCTCGGCGACGGCCATGAAGTCCACGCAGTCGCTGCGGACGCCGATCAGGTTCACCACCGGAAAGATGATCGGCATGTCGGCGGGGATGAGGCAGGAGCGCGTGGCGGCGCCGTCCGTGGTCCCGGCGAGGAACCAGAGATCGGCCTTCTGCCCCTGGCCGCAGAGGTGGCCGTCCCGGTCGAGCACGGGGTTGCGGGCCTGCTCGATCGAGGCGGCCCAGCTCCACCAGGCCGCCTGGACGTCGTACGGGAGGATCGCCTGGACCCTGGCCGTGTAGGCGGGGTCCGCGTCGGGCGGGGGCTCCTGCGTCGCCGGGGCGCCGGGCGACGGCACCCCGGCCGTCGCGCCGGAGGCGGCCCGGTCGGTCGCGGCGGGGCCGGTGGGGGCAGGGCCGGTGGCGCCCCGGTCGGAAGCGCCCCGGTCGGAACCCGGTACGCCGGTGCAGGCCGCCGTGAGGGCGAGGGCGCCGACGAGCAGCCCGGCCAGTCGTCTGGAAAGCATGATCGGGAAGCTTAGGCGACGGCGAACGGCCGCCGCCCGGGGGTCTCCTGCCCGCTACCCGGCGATCCAGCGGACCGGGTGGCCGGACGGGTCGGTGGTGAGACAGGACCCGTCGCCGAGGGGCTGGATGTCGTCGGCGTGCTGCCCGTGCGCGTCGAGTTCGCCCCGGACGCGGCCGGAGCCCGCGTCGACCCGGTAGTGCCGGAACCACTCCTCCTCGTCCTCGGTCTCGCCGACGAGGGTGACGATGACGGTGTCCTGGTCCAGGTACCCGCCGCTCCACTCCAGGTAGGTCCCGTCCGGGTCGTGGCCGAACGCGTCGACGGTGAGGGTGAAGCACACCTCGCCGCCCGGGTACGCGTGGACGGCGACGTCGGTCTGCCCGTGGTCGACCGTCATGAACCGGCGCCCGTCGGGTGCCAGGCCGACGAGGCACCGGTCGCCCCACGGGTACTGGACGAGGTCCATCCGGCCGTCGGCCGACGACGCGCGGTAGACGGCCGTGCCGTCCTGGCCCTCCCCCACGTCGAGGAGCATCTCCCCGCCCGCCGGGTGCGGCAGCTGGTGGCCGCCGTGCCCGACGGTCTCCAGGTCCGCCCGCGCGAGGACCGCTCCGGTCCCGGCGTCCACGGCCACCCACTGGTCGGGGCGGTCACGGCCGGCCATGGCATCGGGCCGGTAGACCCAGAGCACGAGCCCGTCCGCCGACAGCGCGCAGCCGGGCCAGTGCCCGAACCGCTCGCTCGCCTTCGGCTCGAACGCGGACCGCCAGACCTCGGCGCCGTCCGCCGTCACGCAGACGACGGCGTCCAGGGTCGTGTAGTAGGCGCGCCGGAGATCGGCGGACACGGCACGGTCGACGGCCTCGTCCCCGGCGACCGGCCGGAAGACCACGGCGGGCGACAGCACACCCACCGCGTCGGCAGCCGGGGCGTAGGCGCAGATGCCGCCGTCGACGAGCCGCGTGATGACCTGGAGGGGGCAGGGAGCATGAGCCATGCCCGGAAGGTTAGCCACCCCCGCGACGGAGCCCGCGCCCGGCCGTCGGAAGGGCCCCCGACGGCCGGGCCCGGGCGGGTGCCCGGGCAGGTGCCCGGGCAGGTCAGTTGAGCGGACCGCAGGAGGGCCGGCCCGCACCCGCGCCCCGGCACACGTGCGTGCCGCCCCCGGCGCCGCTCCCCCGGGCGGGTGCGCCCGTCGGCCGCCGGGATCCCGTAGGGTCGGCCAATGGCGAAGTACTTCGACGTGCATCCAGAATCCCCCCAGCCGCGCACCATCAGCACCGTGGCCGACAGCCTCCGGTCCGGGGCGCTGATCGCGTACCCGACCGACTCCTGTTTCGCCCTGGGCTGCCGGTTGGACAACCGTGACGGCCTCGAACGGATCCGGTCGATCCGGCGGCTCGACGACCGCCACCACTTCACCCTGATGTGCGAGGACTTCGCGCAGCTGGGGCAGTTCGTGCAGCTCGACAACAACGTCTTCCGCGCCGTCAAGGCCGCGACGCCGGGCAGCTACACCTTCATCCTCCCCGCCACGAAGGAGGTCCCCCGCCGGCTGATGCACCCGAAGAAGAAGACGGTGGGTGTCCGGATCCCCGACCACGCCGTCACCCGGGCCCTGCTCGCCGAGCTGGGTGAGCCGCTGCTCTCCAGCACCCTGGTCCTGCCCGGGGACGAGGAACCGATGACCCAGGGGTGGGAGATCAAGGAGCGGCTCGACCACGTGCTGGACGCCGTGCTGGACTCGGGCGACTGCGGTACGGAGCCGACCACGGTGGTCGACTTCTCCGGCGGCGCGCCGGAGATCGTCCGACGGGGGGCCGGAGACCCGACCCGCTTCGAGTGAGGCGCCGGGCCCCCGGTCCACGGCGCCGTGCCCCCGCCCCCCGGGAGCGGTGGTCAGCCGCGCGGTCCCGCCACGGCGTACACCGCCGTGCCGGCGGCCAGCAGGGCCAGGGCCGTCACCGTGGACACGGCCGTGCCCGGGGGGAAGGCCATCCAGTGGAGGACCTCCCCGGCGGTGCCGCCCGGGGGCGGGGCGAGGAGGGTGAACCCGAGCCAGCCCGCGGGCAGGGTCCAGGCGTACTGGGCGCCGCACAGCGCCGCCCCGAGCGCGGCCAGGCCGACCAGGCCCGCGCTGTCGCGGACGACGACCTCGGCCGGCACGAACCGGGCTCCCAGCGCCTGGACCGCCAGCAGCGCCGCACCGGCGGCCGCGCCGATCAGCAGGACGTGCGCCGCCCGGCGCGGGGCCCAGCGCAGCGCGGCCGTCCGGTCCAGTGCGGCGTCCTGGCCGCCGAGCCCGGCGGACGCGGCCGCCACGTTGGCGGTGAGGACCGGGAGCGCGATGCCCAGGCCCATCGGGCTCTCGCCGCCGGCCCGGCCGAGGGCCCACACCACCAGTGCGACGACGGTGAGCGCGGCGGCCGAGACGGGCACCTGCCGTGAGCGCGCGTACAGCGCCGGCCACCTCATCGCGGCGTGCCTCCCGCCGGCTCCGTGAGCGGGTCGCCCCCCGCGCAGGAGAGCGCGGCGGCGTGCAGCCGGTCGATCAGCGCGTGCTGCTCGGCGGGCGGGGCGGCCGTCAGCTTCTGCCAGAGGGTGTCGGCCTGCGTCCAGGCCGCGCGCGCGTAGACGTCGGTGTCCCGGTCCTCCAGCGGTTGGAGCAGCGGATCTCCGAGGGCCCAGCTCGCCGCGACGCTCTGCAGGGCGACGCTCTCCACGATCCCGCTCTCGCGGCCGTTGCGCGCATGGCAGTTCGGTGCCAGGCCCTGGGCGACCAGGGCGCGGGTCAGCTTCCGGCCCGACGCGTCGGCGAACAGGTTCTCGTCGAAGTCGACCAGTACCGTGTCGGCGGTGAGCGGGCGCGGCTCGCCGAGATCGCGCAGCCCGGTGTCCTCCCGTACCGAGGTCGGCGCCGCGTCGCCCAGGGCGTCGTGCAGGACGCTCAGTGCCTCCCGGCCGCGGGCGGCGAGTTCGGGCAAGTGGGAGCGGTTCGCCCGGGCGACGCAGACCGGTCCGTCGCAGACCGGGGCGGCGGCCGCCCGGTCGACGACGTAGGTGTCGCGCGGGTCGGCCGGCAGGACCGCCATGGCCAGGGCCGCGCCGGCGAGGACGGGGAGCAGCGCGAGCAGCCGGGCCCGGCGGGTGGCGGCGGTCAGCAGGGCGAAGCCGGTGGCGAGCAGGCCGAGCAGCCAGAGCGTCTGGCCCAGGTGCACGGAGGCGGACAGGGTCAGCAGCATCTCGCGCGGCTCGGCGGCCACCGGGGACAGCAGGGTGAGCCGGTTGGACCCGCGGCCCGAGGGCAGCGCGTCGCTGGTGCTGACCCGGAGCATGCTGACCACGGCGAGGCAGAGCACCACCAGGGCCGGCGGGGTGAGCACGGACGGCAGGGCCCGTGCGACGCCCATGCCGAGGACGGCTCCGGCGACCAGGCCCAGCACCGCCACCAGGGAGATCGGCAGCCAGCCCGGCGGCGTGTAGTCGGTGCCGCCCAGGGCCACCCCGGTCGCGCCGACCAGGACGAGCAGGCCGAAGCCGGCCGCCAGGGCCGCCGCCGTCGCACCGGCGGGCAGCGCCGCCCGGTGCCAGGCCGGCCGCGGTGTGGTGCCCAGCAGTTCGCCCATCCGCGAGCGGGAGTCGCGCAGCCCGTACGCCGCGCCCAGGCCCACGACCAGGGGCCACCAGAACCCGAGCAGGTAGCGGGTCCACATCGCCATGGAGGTCCACTGGGCGGTCCACCCGGCGGTGCCCTGGTTCCAGATCCCGTCGTTCGGCAGGAGGATCGCCAGGCTGCCGGCCAGGACGACGATGCCGCCCCACGGCGCGGCCGAGCGCCTCAGCTCGGTGCGCAGCACACGTGCCTTCACCAGGTGCCCCCCGGCTGCTCGGAGTCGCGCAGCAGGGCGGAGTAGCCGCGTTCCAGCGGGCTGTCGCCGGGGTGCTCGGGGCCGCCGGCGGCGGCCAGTTCCTGCGGCGTGCCCTGGAAGACCAGGCGGCCGTCGGCGAACAGCACCACGTCGGAGCAGGCGGCGGCGACGTCCTCGACCAGGTGGGTGGAGACGATCACGCAGGCCTCGCGGCCCAGTACCTGGAGCAGGTCGCGCAGCCGCAGCCGCTGCGCCGGGTCCAGGCCGACGGTCGGTTCGTCGAGCAGCAGCAGGGCGGGGTCGTTGACGATGGCCTGGGCGATGCCGGCGCGGCGCACCATGCCGCCGGAGAGGGTCTTCATCCGGTGGTCGGCGCGGTCGGCCAGGCCGACGCGTTCCACGGCCCGCTGGACGGCCGCGGGGATCTCGGCTTTCGGGACCTCCTTCAGCCAGGCCATGTACTCGACGAACTCCCGTACGGTGAAGCGCTTGTAGTAGCCGAACTCCTGGGGCAGGTAGCCGATCCGGCGGCGCAGCGCCCGGTGGTCGCCGGTCCTGTCCACGGAGGTGCCGAGCAGGTCCAGTTCGCCGGCGGCGGGGCGCAGCACGGTGGCCAGGGCCCGGATGAGGGTGGTCTTCCCGGCGCCGTTGGGGCCCAGGAGGCCGTGGGTGCCGGTGCCCAGGCGCAGGTCGAGCCCGTCGACGGCCAGCTTGCGGCGTCCGGCGCGTACGCTCAGGCCTTCGGCCCTGACCTCCCAGGGGTGGGTCTTCGGCGCGGTGTCGGCCGCGCGCATCGCTGCTGTCACGAATGGTTCCTTCCAGGGGGCGGGGGCTACGGGGGAACTGCGGGGGCTACAGCGGGACTACGGGGGCTACAGCGGGACTGCGGGGGCAACGGCGTGCTCAGCGCGTCGAGTAGGCGTTCCTGCGGGCGGCCACGGCGCCGGTGCCGAGCACCAGGAGCAGGGCCCACCCGGGCAGCAGGTCCGCCTCCAGGACGGCGGGGAAGCGGTTGGTGGCGAGCGCGGGCGCCACCACGGCGGCGCCCCAGGCGGCTGCCAGGCCGGCGGCGGCGCGGGCCACGCCGATGACGCTGCCCAGGGCGAGGGCGGCGGAGGTGAAGGCCAGGGAGGGCAGCAGCCACTGCGCGGCCGACACGGTGCCGGTCAGCCGGCCCTCCAGCAGGAGCCCCGGCAGCACCACCAGCAGGACCCCGGTGGTGCGCCGCAGGAGCAGCGGCAGGCCGGCCCGGGCGGTCGAGACGGTGAGTTCGTGGGCCGGGTCCAGGGCGGGCGACCAGGCCGCGGCGACGCCGCACAGCGGCAGCGCGGGGGCCAGCAGCAGCATGGGCGAGCCGCCGACGACCGCCGACGACGCCACCTCGTCCAGCAGCAGCGCCGCCAGGGTGACGGCGGCGGTCATCGCCAGCCACGGGGCCATGACCGGGGTCAGCCAGGCCGTCACCCATGCGGGGCGGCGGCGCCGGACGGAGGCGTGGGCGCAGGCCCGGGCGGCCGCGTCCAACCGCGGTTCCAGGGCCGCCCGGACGGTGTCGACCAGCGCGGCGGTGCCCGGCGCCTCGACGGGCAGGCAGGCCGCCAGCCGGGCGCGGCACGGCGCGCACGTCTCCAGGTGCGACTCCAGTGCCCACAGGGTGTCCGCGGGCAGGTCCACGTCGCCGCGCGCGTAGTCGGCGATCAACGCCGCCGACGCGTGTTCCGCACTCATGCCAGCTCCTCGCGCATCGCGATCCGGGCCCGGCGGGCCCGCGTCTTGACCGTGCCCTCGGGCAGTCTGAGCAGGACGGCCGTCTCCCGGACGGTCAGCCCGTCGAGCACCATGGCCTGGAGGACCTGGCGGAGTTCCGGCGCCAGGCGCCGCAGGGCGTCGCCGACGTCGCCGCCGACGGTGGCGGCGAGCGCCTCCTCCTCCGCCGCGGGCACCACGGCCCGCTCGGCGGCGGCGGCCGGCGGCTCGGCGTGGTGGGCGCGGCGCCGGAACGCGTCGACGAGGCGGCGCGCCGCGATCGTCCACAGCCACCCGACGGCCGTCCCGCCGACCGCGCTGCCGGCGAACGCTCCGGCCGCGCGCCACACTGCCAGGTAGGTCTCCTGCATCACCTCGGCGACGATCTGCTCGTCCGCGCAGCGCCGGCGCAGCCGCACCGCCAGCCACGGCGAGGTGCGCCGGTACAGCTCGTCGAACGCTGCCCGGTCACCCTTGGCCACCAGCCGGAGGAGGCCTTCCTCGTCCAGGTCCTGCGGTGCTCTCCTGCGTGATCTCACACCAGCCAGACGCCCGGTACGGCATCCGGGTTCTGCATCCGGCATGACCTGCGTCACAGTTCGGCGCCCCGGGCCGGCGTCACAGTCAGGCGCCACGGGCCGCGGGTCCGGCCGGGACCGGGCCGATCGACGGCCGGCCCGCCGGGCCGTCAGGCGGCCGCCGCCCGGGGCGGGTTCGGGGCGGCCTCACGGCGGACCGACGGGCGGGCCGGGACGCGTCGTCAGGCCCGGCCGGGGGTGGGGCGGAGTTCGCGTTCGAGGGCGGTCAGGGCGAAGGTGTGGGCGGAGGCGTGCTGCCAGCGCGGGCGTCCGAACATCACGTCCTCGGAGAGCCCGTTGAGCATGGCGACGGCCCTGATGACGAACTCGGGGAGGTCCACGTCGGCGAACTGCCCCAGGGCCCGCCCCTCGACCAGGATGGCCTCCAGGCGCTCCTCCCAGGCGTCGGACAGCGCGGCGAGCAGCTGCCGGCCCGCGTCGTCGTGGCGCTGGGCCAGGACCTGCGTCCACAGGGCGTAGCGTTCGTCGCCCGGCTGTCGGGGCAGGTAGAAGCGGACGAACAGCGCCAGCTTCTCGGCGGGGGTGGCGGCCTCGTCCGCGGCCTGCCGGAACCGGGTGCCGAGGTCGGCTTCGCTCCAGACGAGGACTTCGAGCAGGAGCCGGTCCTTCTTGCCGAAGTGGTACAGGATGTGGCCGGTGCTCATGCCGGCGCGCGCGGCGATGTCGGACATCCGCACGGCGGCGGCGCCCTTCTCGGCGATGGCGCTGATGGCGGCCCGCATCGCCCGTTCCCGCGCCTCGTCGCCGCTGGGCTGGCGCTTGCGGCCGGCCGGGGCCCGAGCGGGCAGGGGGGTGGTGCGCGGCCCGGCGCCCGCCGAGGGCCCGGGCGTGCCTTCGGGCGGGAGGAGGCGCTGCGGCCGCTCGGACTCGGGCTCGGACTCTGGGGTCGGCATGGCCTCATCTCGGTTCTGGGGTTCTAGATCGATAGTCTAGACTGAAAATCTAGTCAGTACGACTGGAAGCAAGACGGCCGCGAGCGATCGGTCCGACGCCCAGCGGTTCGCCCTGCCCGACCCGACCATCCAGGAGACACCGCATGACCCGCGGATTCGACGTTGTGGAGACCAGTATCGCCGGCCTGCGCGCGGCGCTGGAGAAGGGCGAGACCACCTCGGTCGGGCTGCTCGACGCCTACCTCGCACGGATCGACGCGTACGACCGGCCCGGCACCGCCACCGCGCTCAACGCGATGGTCGTGATGAACCCGGACGCCCGCGCCGAGGCGGAGGCCTCCGACGCGCGCCGCGCGCGCGGCGAGACGCTCGGCCCGCTGGACGGCATCCCCTACACCGCGAAGGACAGCTACCTCGCGAAGGGCCTGACGGCCGCGGCCGGCTCCCCCGCCTTCGAGCACCTCGTCGCCCAGCGCGACGCCTTCGCCATCGAGCGGCTGCGCGCGGGCGGGGCCGTCCTCATCGGCCTGACCAACATGCCGCCGATGGCGAACGGCGGCATGCAGCGCGGCGTGTACGGCCGCGCCGAGAGCCCGTACAGCGCCGACTGGCTCACCAGCGCCTACGGCTCCGGCTCCTCCAACGGCTCGGGCACCGCGACGGCGGCGTCGTTCGGCGCGTTCGGCCTCGGCGAGGAGACCTGGTCCTCCGGCCGGGCGCCCGCCTCCAACAACGCGCTGTGCGCCTACACGCCCAGCCGCGGCGTGATCTCGGTGCGCGGCAACTGGCCACTCGTGCCGACCATGGACGTCGTGGTCCCGCACACCCGCACCATGGCCGACCTGTTCGAACTGCTCGACGTCATCGTCGCCGACGACCCGGAGACCCGCGGCGACCTGTGGCGCGCGCAGCCGTGGCTGCCGCTGCCCGCCGCGTCGCAGGTGCGCCCCGACTCCTACCCGGCGCTCGCCCCCGCCGACGCGCGGGCGGCACGCGCCGCGCTCGCCGGCAAGCGCGTCGGCGTGCCCCGGATGTACATCAACGCCGACCCCGACGCCGGCACGAACCCCGACGGCGGCATCGGCGGCCAGACCGGTCAGCGGATCGACACCCGCCCCTCGGTGATCGCCCTGTGGGAGGCCGCCCGCCGCGACCTGGAGGCGGCCGGCGCCGAGGTCGTCGAGGTCGACTTCCCCGTCGTGTCCAACTACGAGGCCGACCGCCCCGGCGCGCCCTCGCTGTTCACCCGCGGGCTGGTCGGCCGCGACTTCCTCACCGTCGAGATCGAGGACCTGTCCGCCTGGGCGTGGGACGACTTCCTGCGCGCCAACGGCGACCCGGCCCTCGCCACCCTGGCCGAGGTCGACAGCACCCGCATCTGGCCCAAGCAGCAGGGCGAACTCCCCGACCGCTACGCCGGGTTCGACGACACGATCGGCGACTACCCGCGCTTCGTGCGTGAGCGCCCGTACGCGTCCTTCACCGACATGCCGCACCTGGAGGAGGGGCTGCGCGGGCTGGAGGAGACCCGCCGGGTCGACCTGGAGCTGTGGATGGACGGCCTGCGCCTGGACGCGGTGCTGTTCCCCACCGTCGCCGACGTGGGCCCCGCCGACATGGACGTCTCCGAGGCCTCCGCCGACCTCGGCTGGCGCAACGGCGTCTGGGTCGCCAACGGCAACCTGGTGCCCCGTCACCTCGGCATCCCCACGGTGACCGTGCCGATGGGCACCATGGCCGACACCGGCATGCCCGTCGGGCTGACCTTCGCGGGCCGCGCCTACGACGACAATGCCCTGCTCGGCCTCGCCGCGGCCTTCGAGGCGACGGACGCCCGGCGGACGACGCCGCCGCGCACGCCGCGGCTGTCGGCGGAGTGACGTCACTGCGCAGTGGCGCGACGGCCGGGTGACGGCCGAGTGGCATGACGGCCGGGTGGCATGACGGCGACGCGGCGGCACCCTCCCTCGGGGGGGGGCCCCCCCCCCCGTTACCCGCCCCCGGGGGGCCACCCCCCCCGCCCAAAAACGGGAAACCCGGTA